>DISL01000053.1 GCA_002421845.1 Epsilonproteobacteria bacterium UBA6211
TATGAGGGGAAGACCGAAATCACCCCTTTTACGTTTAGAACGGAAGAAGAGCTTAGAAAAATAGTAGATAAAATGTTGGCTGAAAACAACCGTAAAATAGATGAGGCTCACCCGATAATATCAAGTAAACTCAATGACGGTTCAAGGGTAGAGGTTCAAATACCTCCTATTGCCGCAAACGGTGGAACTTGTGTAACCATAAGAAAGTTCAATGAAATTCCTCTTTTGGTCGAAAATCTTGTAGATAGCGGTCAAATGGATTATAAAATGGCTTACTTCTTGCTAAAAGTAGCAAAAGGTAAATGTAATATCATCGTAAGCGGTGGAACATCAAGCGGTAAAACTACGTTTTTGAATGCTATTACTAGATTTATTGATGATAATGAGCAAGTAATGGTTATCGAAGATACGAAAGAGATGCAACCTCAAATGCCTTGTCACTTGGTTAGATCATACGAAGCAAGAATGGCAAATGAAGAGGGTAAGGGTGCTATTACGCTTGACTTCTTATTGCGTTCGGCACTTCGTTCTAGTCCTAGAAGAATTATAGTAGGTGAGTGTAGGGGACCTGAGATTGTCGTTATGCTTAATGCCATGAATACGGGACACCCAGGTTCTATGACTACTATCCACGCCGATAACGTAAAAGAGGCTTTGGTAAGGGTAGAAAATATGTATCTTGAAGCAAGACCTACTGCGAATATAGGATTTATCCGTGCACAGATAGTAAGTGCTGTGGATATTATCTTACAGCTTGTAAGGTTTCCAGACGGTAGTAGAAAGGTTATCGCTATCAGTGAGCTTGAAAAAAGGATGGAAGATAACGGAGTAATTTCGTTGAATGATATTTTTAGATTCAAAAGAGATACGAGTGACCTTAAAAAAGTAAAAGGTACTTTTGAAGTTTTGGCTACTCCTACAAGAACCGTAGAGCAAATGAATATGTTCGGCGTTGATATTGACAAAAGAATATTTGATGCAAAGTTTGAGATGACTCGAGAGATGTTGATAGAAGAGCTTGAAAAAGACCTTCCTTCAAAAATGTGTGGTTGGAAAAATGAGAACTTGGATGTATTTATGCATAGGGATTCATCATTCTTTTTACGATGGCCACATTTTCAACATATGTATTGATTAAGGATAAAATTTGGATTTATTAGTTTGGTTTTTTATCGTTGTTATACCTATCCTTTTTGTAGTATTTGCATATTTTGCCCTTGACTACTATTTGGAAAATAAAAAGACAAAAGAGATAATCACAAGATTAATAGTGGATAATACAAAAATTATCGATAAAAGTAAACAAAATGATTTCGTTGATTTTAGGAAAACAAATTGGTTAAGAAGTAAACTTAATTTCGCAGGATTTTTACATTTTAGTGCCGAGTATGTATTTATTGTTATAAGTTTGGCATTCGGTGTATTAGCAGCTATTTTGATATATTTTGTAATACCTCATATTCTTACACTAGTAATTTGTTTCTTACTTTTTGCATCTTTCCCTTATGTTGTTTTACTCAAGATAATCAGTCTAAGACAAGAAGAGTTTAATAACGCATTAAAAGAGGCGATAGATAAAGTAACAAGTATGATGAAAAGCGGTGTTGGTTTTGAACAGGCTCTTAGAAAAGCTGTAATTACTTGTAAATCCGACTTTGCAAGGGATGTTTTGAATATATACCTTAATGAAAAAGATATTATAGGTGAGGTTAAGGCTTTTGAAAAAATGTTTATATTGGTTGATTCAAAAGAGCTTAGGATATTTTATCTTACTATTATCATAGGGCGTCAAAGTGGTGGTAAGTTTTCTAATACACTTGATAAGTTAAGAAAAACTCTTCAAGACCAAGGTGAGCTAAAGCAAGAGATTATATCATCTACAAAAGAGATTAAAGTAGGTACTTATATGATTTTGGGATTGGTTGTATTTATTTACATTATGATGAATAAATCTTTAGAAGGTACATTAGATGCCCATTTCTTTGGCTCTACAGAGGGAAAAATACAGATGTTTTTTATAGCTCTTTGGGTCGGATTTGGACTTTTCGTGAACAATCTACTAACAAAGGTGAAGTAATATGGGCTACTTTTTTATATTATTACCTTTATTTATAAGTGCGTTAGTCGTATTTTTGTATTTGTATCAAGATAGATTAAAAACCAAAAAGCTTATAGTAGCTTTATCTAGACTTGATGTTTCGGATATTATAGATAAACAAAAAACTATTACTAAAAATCATCAAAATACCCCTGATTTTAACTTAAAATTGATACAATCAGGGATAACGTTAAAAGAATATAATGAAGCTAAATTTCTTTTTGTTATTATAGCTATTATTATAGGTGGAGTTTTACCTTTTTTCTTACCTTTTACATTAAGTATTATAGCAGTTGTGGCAGGAGTATTACTAGCAGTATTTAGCGGTCAGATTTACTTAGCTATGTCAAAGTCGGAACGTGTAGAGAAAATCAATAATGACCTAGGGGTTTTTCTTGATTTGATTAATGTTATCCTAGAAGCAGGGGGAAGCTTGAAAAATGCATTTTTTCAGGTTTCAAACAAGGCTCATGGTATAATATGTGAAGATTTACTAAAAGAGATAGCTATTTTAGAGTATGAGATGACGAATTACTCCACAAAAAAGGCTTATGAAAATCTCAAACAGCGTGTTGATAGTAAGGAGATGGATAAAATAGTTGACTTTTTGATTTTAAGTGAAGAGACGGGTATAGGTGTAAAAAATATCTTTTCAATGCAATCTGATGAGATGAGAAAAGAGAAGTTTTACAAAATAAAAGGTAAAGTTAGTACATTAAATATGTATCTTATGATTGTAATCTTTATTTTTGTTCTACCTGCGTTAAGTGCCTTTATCATTTTCCCGATGATGGCAGGTAGATTAAGCTTTGGAATATAAAGGATGGTAGATGAAATTCAATAAACAAATAGCCATAATCTTGGTTTTAGGGTCATTTTTGCTCTCAGCTATAGGTGCTGCATATTATTTTTATTCGGCACATAACAAGACTGTCGTACAAATGAGTCAAAAGGTCAAAGTATATGTAGTAAGTAAAAGTATCAAATCAGGTCATCAGTTCGGTGAAAAGGATTTGAAAGAGCATTTTATAACCAAACAAGAGCTTTTAGCAAAACCTTTAAGTTCTGGTGAAATTATAGGTAAATATGCAACGGTAGATATGTTTGAAAACGAGATGATTATCAAAGAAAAAATAAGCGATACGCTAGAGCAAAGAGAAGAAGATTTAATCAAATCAGACTTCAAAAACAATAGCTATAATATGGGCTTTAGGATGTTTAATAACCCGAATTATACATTAAAAAAGGGTGATATTATAAGTATAGTTTCAACATATCCTATAACTGCCGATAAACTAACTCAATATTCGGTTCAATATGTCGCTAAAGATGTTGAGGTGCTAGGATTTATATTACTAGGTAAACCTGTAGCAAACGTATTCAATAGACAAAAAATTACTAAGATAGTAAATAAAAAAGAGGTAGAGGTAGAAGAAGATATCAAAGCAGATGAGATAGTCTTAGATATTAAAAGTGACGTGTTGCTAAATTTGATAAATGACTATAACAGAGGTAATCAACTTTGGATGGTTAAAAGAAACTCTACAAAAAGCGATGAAACAACGACAGTGGTTGCAGATGTAGCTCAAACTGCCGAAGAACAAAAAGTGGACGGTAAGATAAATGATATTTTACAAGTTGATAGTAAGCAAAAAACGGTAGTCAAAATGGATTACAAGTATAGATGGTATGTACCTGCAAATATAACAAATTCAAAAACAGCTACGGTAGAGTATGCAGATACTAAAGTAGTGCATAGTGAAACAGTTAAAATGGTATCTAACAATGTTCAAAAATGTACAGATAATAAAGATAATTTGATAGTTGTTACAGGCGGAAGCGTATATCTGAGAAGTGGACCTGATATGAGTTTCAAATCAAAATTTGTTGTGTATAAGAAAAATATTATACCTTTTGAAGAGCGTTTGGGTGATTGGTATAAAACTTGTGACGGTTTATATATCCACTCTAAATATGTTTCAGAAATAAGCTACGAAGAAGCGGTAAAAAAAGTAAATGAAAACAAATAAAACACTCTACAAAGGGGCAATAGACCAAATAATGCTTTGGATGGTATTGTTCTCCATTTTTGTAGGCTTCTTATTTTTTATTATAGATTATTCTACCGCCGTTAGAATGAAAGATAATTGTGATACCATAGCAGACTATGGGGCTAGAATGACTGCACTTGGAAAAGATACTACTGTAGTAAGTGACGGGATTAATAATCTTAAGTTGGATTATTTCCCGACTGTGGCAGCCGGTTCTATTGTCTGTACAACAGATAGTGGAGTTGAGAATTATCAAGTGATTTTCAATGTATATGCCACTTATGATAGTAACTTCTTGCAAAATAGCAATATTCATGCAAAAAGAGTTGTATTCAACGAAATAAACAAGTTTCAAATAACTTGTAATTTGACATTAAATTAAAGGGGATAGTATGAAATTCTTTATAAAACTAATATTTATTGTTTCTATGATTTTAGGCATATCTTATGCTAATAATGTATCCATAGAACAAAACAGTTATAAGGTTTTGGATTTGGAAAAGAGGGCAAAGAATATAAAAGTAACGGATAGTAAGATTGTTGAAGTTACTTTTATAGAAGATAAACTTGACCCTTTTAAAAAGTTGAAAGTTTTGGGTAAGGATTTTGGTAATGTTTCTTTGCTTATTACCTATGAAGACGGTTCAATAGATACATTCGATTTTAGCGTAGTTAAAAATATCAAAAGTATCGTTGCGGCAGTCCAAGAAAAATATCCAAATGTCAAAATATCTCAATCAAACGATAATATCATAATAGACGGTATTGTAGATTCTATCCCTGATAAAGAAAAAATCAAAGATATGTTCAAAAAAGCAGGAATTGATACGGATAATAGATTTATCGATTTGGCAACTACAAATAATACCAAGAAAATGGTAAGAATCAAACTTTATATTGCTGAAATAAATAATGACAAAGGGATGACTCTAAAAAATAATTGGAGTTTAGGGTTTAAGAATTATCATATAGATGATAAGAATAATGTTGCATTTAAACATACAACAGCTGGTTTGGATAGAACTCATTATGCCTCTTATATGCCGGAAGTTTCAGACGCAATGGGTGCTATTATGGCTCAGTCAGTATCTTTGACGGGTGGGCTTACGTCATCAGCAAATTATTTGACCAATAAGTTTAATGTGGGCTTGACGCTGAATTATCTAGCTTCCCAAGGTGTAGCAACTATTTTGACTGAATCAACACTCCTTACGACTGAAGATAAGGTCGCTAAGTTTTTGGCAGGTGGTGAGCTTCTTATCAAAAAACAAACATTAAATGCAAGTGGAATACCTGCTACCGAATATGAAGAAAAAGAGTATGGTATCATTCTTGACATATTAGCAAGTAAAATCATCAATAACGATTATATAGACCTTACCATATCAACACAATCTAAACAAATTGATTCAAACAAAGCAAATTGGGTAGATAATATACCTGCATTTACAAATAGAAGAGTTGAAACAAACGTAGTTGCACAAAACGGCTCTACTATAGTTCTTGGAGGGCTTATAAATAATCAAGATACCAAAAATATAGACAAAATTCCTTTGCTAGGGGATATACCTATTTTAGGGCATCTATTTAGAAGCAAAGATTTCCAAAACGGAAGTAGTGAACTGGTATTTTTTATAACTCCTGAAGTTGTAGAACCATCTCAAAATTTCCAAGCCGATAAATTGGAAAACTTTAAAAATACTATGAAAGAGAAAAATGAAGCGATGGAAGATGCTTCAAAAATAGGGCTTAACCCTTTTAAATCAGACGAGAAAAAAGAAGAGACAAAATAATCAATATTTGGGCTATTTGCCCAAATATTCACTACTACAAGACTAAAATACCATCTATCCGTTTGAGTGCCTCATGAGCCTTTGGGTCAAACTTATATCCGCTTTGAAGAACAATGTCGGCTAGTTTTGATTTTATTACAATATTTAGTTCTTGTTTACCTTGATTTTTGGATACCACATCAAATAAATCATATAGTACTCTATCGTCATTGCTTATATTTACCTCTACGGTAAGGGGTGGGATTTCAACTTCTACTTTTTTTTGTTTAATTTTTTCTTTTTTAGCATCTTCTAGGGATTCTAGTTTGAGTAAATTCATCCTTGTAAAGTCGCCGTCTTTTGAGATTTTTACTTTAAATCCTATAGGCTCATCCAAATCAAAAGATTTTAATTCTTCCATTTTTGATTCAAATAGCATAAGTTCTATATTGCCGTGTAAGTCCATAATACTAGCTATTCCGAACTTATTCCCTTTTTTAGAGATTTTTGTAGTGATTTCTTCAATTTTACCTATAAAAAGTGCTTCGGAACCATCAGCTAATTCGTCTATTTGAGAACTTAACGTATAATTCATCTTATCTAAAATATCTCTGTATTTATCTAGCGGATGCCCTGATACATAAAATCCTAAAGTCTCTTTTTCAAGCTCTAGTATTTCTTTTGCTTCGTATTCTGCCATTTGATTGATAGTTAGTTCAACGGTTACCATTTCCTCTGCATCCCCAAATAGTGAACCGGTAGCCATTTTCTTCGCACTTGAAGCTTTTGAAGATGCTTCAAGGATAGTTTCTATTTGAGCTAAAATAGCCTTTCTACTATATCCAAAAGCATCCAATGCCCCTGATTTTGCTAGGGATTCTATTACTTTTTTATTTACTTTAGAACCGTCTATTCTACTTACAAAATCACTAAAATCACGAAACGGCTCATCTCCTCTTGCAGCTATTATGGAGTTGATAGCCACCTCTCCTGCACCTTTGATAGCTCCAAGACCGAATAAAATAGCATTTTTGCCCTCTATAGTAGCAGCACTAAAATCTAGTATTGATTTGTTTATATCAGGTGGAAGTAGCTCAATACCAAGACGCTTTACTTCATCTACGTATTTTACCACTTTTTCCGTTTTGTCTTTTTCACTTGTTAGAAGTGCAGCCATAAATTCCGTAGGGTAATATGCCTTTAGGTAGCTTGTATAGAAGGTAACCATTGCATAGGCTGCCGAGTGAGATTTATTAAAACCGTAACCGGCAAATTTAACAATCAAATCAAACAGCTCTTCAGCTTTTGCTTTATCAAACCCTTTTTGTGATGCACCATCAGCGAATTGGCTTTTTAGTTTGTCCATCTCTTCTTTGATTTTTTTACCCATAGC
>DISL01000048.1 GCA_002421845.1 Epsilonproteobacteria bacterium UBA6211
CTAAAATACCGAAATCATCACCGCCAAGTCTAAAAATCTTCGTCTCTTTAGGGAAAAACTCCGTTACAAATAGCTTTAACCTATTGGCTACTTTGTATAATATAACGTCACCAACATCAAAGCCGTAAAAATCGTTTAAGTCTTTAAAATTATCAATATTAAGTAATATAAAGACGGCTTTTTCATTCTTTTTTATTATATCATTGAAGCTATTTCTATTCATAAGACCTGTTAATGTGTCATATTTAGAGTTAAATTCCAATGTTTTTGTTATTGAGTTTAGCCTTTTATTATCATTTCTTACTTTGCCCAATAAAAATAGTATAGAAATAACGGTTACAATAAATATAACAATAAAGATAATCGAAACGGTATTTAAATTTGATAGATTAACTTTTGATAGCTCACCGAACTCTTTTTCAATTATTTCAATGACATATTTTGTTTGTAATTCAAAAACAGAATTTAAAGAGTTGACAAATGTTTTTTGATTGTGTAGGTACTCTTCATAGAGATAAATATAAGACTCTTTGAATGTATTTAGTTGTACGGTGTTTAACTCTAGGGAGTTTAATTCTGATATGTTTTTTTTAATATTTGTACTAAGGGTGGTATTTGTAAAGTCTTTATTACCTAAAATGGTTAGTAAAATACTATTACTTAAAAATAAAAACTTCTTTTGATTATTGTCGCTTAAATTTAGGTTTTCTCTTAAATTAAACTGTAGAATAGGAACTTGAGAAATTGTATTTTGCATTTTAATAGCAGCATCAATTACCTGCTTTCCAAGAGATTCTTTTTGTGCAATCATATCTTTATATTGTTCCAAATAAGCTCTTGTAGTATCACTAAGTTCCATAGCGTTTAGCTCATTATATACTACGTTTACTCTGCCCATTAAATTGTCAATAGTCTCATATCCTTTATCTAAAAGGATAGTTCCTTGAAGTATAGATACATTAAGCTTTTCATCACAATATTTTAACTTTTCTATTTTTTCTTGTACTAACTTTGTGTTTTGAATATGCTCATTTATCTTATAACTATGTACTATTGCAGCTACAGCAAAAATAACTATAGCAACACTAGCAAGTAAAATTTTATTTGTTAATAGCTTTTTTATCATAAATTCCGATTTCTTCCAAAAAATTACAACTTTTAGACATTCTAGCATAACTTTTTGAACAAAAAGCTGAAGGGAGGTTGAAATAATTAATATTTTCACTTAAAATGTATTTATTTTGATGAAAATGCCCTTCAATTATGGCATTGCATTTTGGATAGGAAGAAATTCTTTTTTCTATAATATGAGGAAAAAATGAAAGTTCTTTACAAATAATTTTTTTTGACAAAGAAGATTCTATTTTTTTTGTAATGAAGTTGCTGAAATCTAATAAATTAAGAAATTTAAGTAAAAAATGATTTCTTATAATCGAACAATAAATATCATAACCGATGTCTGTGTATATATCACCGTGGCTTAGGAATATCTTATTATTTGTATATGAAAATTCAATAGGTTGATGTTCTCTTTTAAATACTTTTACATTTGGAAATAGAGGTTGTAAATTGTAGTCGTGATTACCCTCAAAATAAAAAACTTCCATGTGTTGTGATATTTGATTAATCATATCTATAGGTTTTTTATTTATTTTTACGAAGTAATCGGCTTCAGAACATAAAAAATCAAAAATATCACCCATCAAAAAAAGTTGAGTAGTAGAAATTGAACCATTTATGATTTGTTCCAAAATATCCACCAACTCATTTCTTTGTTGATTGTAGTGTGAATCAGCTATAAAAATAGCATCTTCATTAATTGTGAGTCGTGAGTCGTTATTAGTTATGTTTATCATTTTACTACTTTTGCTTTCTCTTTTCTTACCAATTCACGATTTACGATTCACAAATCAAGGTACATAAGCAAATCTAGGAATTCCTAAGTCTTCTTCAAAACCGTACATCAAGTTTGCGTTTACTACAGCTTGAGAAGAAGCACCTCTTAGAAGGTTGTCTATGGAACTACTTACAAAAAGGTCTTTGCCGTTTGTTTGAGCATAAATATCACAAAAATTCGTCCCTGCACTTGATTTTATATCTACCGGTTTGTCAAAAATTCTTACGAATTTAGAGTTTTTATAATACTCTTTTAATACCTCTAGAGCATTTATCTCTTCATCTAAAGTAGTATAAATAGAGCATAACATACCTCTGGTACTAGGCAATAAATGGGGAACAAAGTTTATTTTTAGATCTTTATTTCCTACTTTTTGTATTTTTTCTTTTATTTCTGGTGAATGTCTGTGTTTTAGCGGATTGTATGCAAATAAATTTTCGTTTATAGTACAATAGTGCGTAGTCTCGCTTAGTTTTTTACCTGCACCGCTTACCCCGCTTTTTGCATCTACAAATATTGAACTACCGTCTTTTATATATTTGACAAAAGGCATAATTCCAAGTAATGTCGAAGTTGGATAACACCCAGGATTTGCTATAAGTTTTGCTTTTTTTATATCATCTGCATAAAATTCAGGCAAACCATATACTGCATGTGTTAAGTTTTCTTTATCTATATGAGGGCAGTAATTTGCTTCGTAAGTATCAATTTCAAGTCTATAATCAGCCGATAAGTCAACTACTCTTATACCACCTGCAATAAGTTCCTTTGCAAGACCCATGGAAGCTTGATGAGGAAGAGCCAAAAATGCTAACTCACAAGAATCTATTATATCTTTTACATCTGCTTTTTTTACTTCCATATTGCAAATACCCTTGAGTGATGGATGTAATTTTGATAATGTAGTATTGCCTTCTGAATTTGCTATATAATTTATTTTAAATTTTGGATGGTCTAATAAAATCTTAACAAGTTCTAATCCTGTATAACCACTAGCTCCTATAATTCCTACTTTAATCACTCTTGTTCCTTATAATATACTCTCTCTATTTCAAACTCTTTTATCCCTGCAGGAAGTGTAGCTTTTAGTTCATCCCCTTCTACTTTTCCCAATAGTTGTTTTGCTAAAGGTGAGTTAAATGATATAAGACCGTTTGATGGATCACTTTCCGTAGAACCTACTATTGTATATGTTATCTCTTCACCGCTTTCCACATCAACTAGTTCAACTGTCGAACCAAAACTTACTCTGTCATGAGGTAGAGATGCTGGGTCTATAATAATAGCTTTTGTGATAGTATCGTTTAGCTCTGCTATTTTTGCATCTATTATTTTTAATTTTTCTCTAGCTGCATGATACTCGGCATTTTCTTTTAAATCACCAAGTTGTCTAGCTTCTTCTATTGCTATTAGAGTTGCCGGTCTTTCAACTGATTTTAGATTATTTAATTCGCCTGTAATACTTTCATAACCTTGTTTGGTCATAGGTTCTTTATCCATCTTATTCCCTTTATAGTATGTATTGATTCTTATGTTAAATTATTTTGGCTATAATTATATCACAAATAAGTTAAACAATGGAAAATATTATGGATACAATACTATCTGAACCCTTAACCCTTAACCATCAACCACTTTATGATAGATATGATAGGTGTAGAAAACTTTTTGGAGATGATTTTAAAAAACTGCAAAATGCAAGAGTGATTATTCTTGGAGTCGGAGGAGTCGGTAGTTATGCACTAGATGCCATTTATAGAAGTGGAGTAGGGCATATTACAGTTGTTGACTTTGATACTTTTGATATTACAAATCAAAACAGACAAATAGGTAGCGATAATGTCGAGCAACAAAAAGTAGAAGTTTTTTCTAATCTATATAAAGGAATAGAAGCAATAAATATCAAGATTACAAAGGAGTGGATAGAAAATTTTGATTTTAGCGATTATGATTTGATACTAGATGCTTTTGATGATATTGTTCCAAAGGTAGCCCTTATACAAAAAGAATACAAAAAACTTATAAGTAGCGGTGGTAGTGCAAAGCGTATAAATCCATTGAAAATAGAGTATATTTCTATTTGGAAAACTTATAATGACCCTTTTGTAAGAAAAATAAGAGACACCTTGAAAAAAAATGGATTTAAAAGAGAGTTTAAAATCATTTTTTCTTCAGAAGAACCAAGATGTAAGGAGTTGGGTAGTTTTGTCGGAGTTACCGGAAGTTTCGGTCTTATGATGGCTTCTTTGGCAATACAAAGGTTAATAGGTGCTAGATAGTAGAAGGTAGGTGGCAGTGCTTTCACGACTTACGACTCACGACTTACGTTTTTTAAAGTTTATTATAAGTAAAGCTAAGCTAAAATAACGTCAATTATGTAGAACTTTGCAATCATAAAGGGAAAAAATGAATAACGTCGAAACTATGACACAGGGTCATTTAAGAAATGTTCAACAATTAGCAGTTTTTTATACTGGGCACAGAAATATATACGCTATCAATATAGCTAAAATTAAAGCATTTATTATCACGGAAGAGGTGACAATAAATGATACACCTACCGATACGCCTATTATTGCCGGAATTGCAACTATTAGAGGTGAACCTGTAACACTTATCAACCTTGATGCTTGGCTTGGTAGTAAACCTTTGAGTGTTAATGAGTATAAGCTTATAATTTACTGTGAATTCAATCACAAAAAAGTGGGCTTTTTGATAAAAGAGATGCTTGACATTGTAGAAAAAACTACAGGTGAGTTAAGACATTCTGAAGAGCAAAATTCTAAAATCACATACACTACTTACGTAAAAGTAAATAATAAAGATGAACTTTGTACGGTATTTAATGCAGAGCAACTTTTAAGAGACATAGGATGGACGGATAGCGGTGATAATGCTGTACATAAATATGTGGATTCTCCTTTATCTACGGATAAACTTATATTAGCAGCAGAAGATAGTGCGGTTGCTAGAGAAGTGTTAACAAAATTCTTTAAAAAACTAAAAGCAAATTATGAAATATACAATGACGGTGCACAGCTTATAGCTAGACTTGAAGAGCTTGACCCTTCTGAAATAGGTCTTGTAATAACCGATATTGAAATGCCGCACAAAGACGGTTATCAAGTGGCAACTTTTATGAAAAGCTCAAATGCTTACTCAGGTATTCCGATAGTTGTTAATTCAAGTATGACGACTGACGCTGTTACCGGTAAAATGAAAGGTATAGGTGTTGATGAATTTGTAGGTAAAACGGATATAAATTCACTATACAAAGCAGTAAGAAAACACTTAAACTAATAAATATATCAAATGGAGTTGATAGATTTAAAATTCTATCGACTCTACTTTCCCAAATCCTTTTCCTATCCTACAAATATTATCTATTTTTATATTTAGTTTCTCATCGCAGAGGTCTTCTTGTACGTATTGACTTTTTATCTCTAAAATTAGGGGTAAAGTTTCACTCTGTATATCTATAAAACTATGAAACTCACAAAAAAGTGCAGTTTGAGACCCAGCTATAATGGGTGGATAATCCTCTGTAATAGTAACTGTATTTATACTAAACTCATAAGCTTCACTCATATCTTTTGGTAGTTCGTTTGAACTAAGTATTAATTTTTCCAAATCTTCAATCTTTGCAAAGCAGATAGTGGCTTTTTTTGTTTCTAAAATATTAGCTCTTGTATCTTTTGGAGTATCATCGTCTTTGTGTCCGATACTAACTACAACCAAAGGTGGATTTGAACTAAGTGGTGCAAAGTATGAAAATGGGGCTATATTTATGATTTTGTTTTGTTGTGTTACTATCCAAGCTATTGGACGCGGTATTATTGTTTGACTCATTAGTTTATATTTTTTTGTATCGTTAAGCTCAGAGTAATTTATAACCATTATCAATCCTTAAAAAATATTTGAGTATAATATTAGCTAAAACATTAATAAATAAGGGTTAATAAGTGGTTAATTATAAAGTAACGACTACGGTTTTTGGTGAAAGACCGGATTTTAAAGAGCCAAGGAAGATATTACAAGAGCTTGGGCGTGACGGTTTTGGTGTGATGATGGATAGGTTTTACGATATAGTAGTAGAAAGTGATATTGCAAACTTTTTTCCTCAAGATAAAGAGATGCTTGAAAAGGTTAAAAAGCACAATACTAAATTCTTTGTAGAAGCTTGTGGCGGTGAAAAAGAATATACGCAAGAGGTAGGACACAAAGATATGGTAGAGATGCACAAACCTTTTTCTATACCTGAAAAAGCTAGGGTAGAGTGGCTTGGATGTATGAAAGAATTATTAGAAGAAATGGATATAAGCGATGAAGCAAAGCAGGAGTTTTGGGATTATTGTGAATTATTCTCAAAACACATGGTAAATAAACCTACAAACCTAGAAGCTCATATGTCATTGGCAGACCATAGATGAGAGCAGAACTTAGTAAAAAAATCACAAAGCTTGTTGGCAAAACAAATGCACACTACGGTCTTATTCAAGAGGGTGATAAGGTACTTGTAGGATTTAGTGGAGGTAAAGACTCTACTACTTTAATCCATGCTCTTAAACACTTGCAACGTGTTGCACCATTTGACTTTGAGTTTAAGGCTGTAACAATAACTTATGGTATGGGTGAGAGAGTGGAATTTCTTAGTGAGCATTGTAAACAATACGGAATAGACCATATGATAGTGGATACCGAGATTTTTGACCTTTCAAAGGATAAAATCAGAAAAAATAGTTCATTTTGCTCGTTTTTTTCTAGGATGAGAAGAGGGTATTTATATACTACGGCTCAAGAACTAGGCTACAATAAACTTGCTCTTGGTCACCATCTTGATGATGCTATGGAGTCGTTTTTTATGAATTTCTTTTATAACGGTGCTATGAGAAGTATGCCTCCTATATATAAGGCTGAAAATGGTCTGTATGTAATAAGACCTTTGATATTTTGCCGTGAAAAACAGCTTGACGGTTTTGCAAAAACAAATAACTTTAGCGTAATAGGTGATGAAGCTTGTCCTGCTATGAGATTTGATATTAAGATGCCTTATGCAAGAGAAAATACCAAAAAACTATTGGCAAAACTTGAAGAGGAAAATCCTGAGATTTTCGTATCTATGAAAAGTGCATTTGAAAATATCCACGATAGCACTTTTTTTGATAAGGATAGATTTAAACTTTAGTGAGTAGTGGGTAGTGAGTAGGAACGCCGACTGTAGTCGGTTTTCCTTTTTATACTGTTTTATGTCAATAAGTATAATATTATAATAATTATATTTATATTATGCTAGAATTGTAGATATTAAAGTATTTACAAGGATAGCATATGTCAAATATAGTTGTTTATAATGATGGGGAGTTGGAGTTGAAGGTATCAGTGAATAATGATACTTTATGGCTTACTCAGAAGCAATTGGGTGAGCTTTTTGATGTGGAATCACATAATATTACATATCATATTAAAAATATTTACAAACAAAAAGAACTTTATGAAAATTCAACTACTCAAAAAATTAGAGTAGTTCAAAAAGAGGGCAATAGAAATATTGAAAGAAATGTAGATCATTATAACCTTGATATGATTATATCAATAGGTTATAGAGTCAATTCAATCACAGCTACTAAATTCAGACAATGGGCTACATCAGTACTAAAAAACTACATCCAAAATGGATATGCTATAAATCAATACAAGATAAATGAGCTAAGACTATCTTCACTTGAAAATGATGTAGAAACTATAAAATCTCATATCAAAAACAACTCTCTTGAACTAAAACAAGGGATATTTTATAATGGGCAAATATTTCAAGGAAACTTTTTTACTAAAGTAAAAACCGCATTTGCTAGTTTTGATGCTTATATTTTTGTATCTGATTTGATAAAAAGTGCTAAAAAATCTATAATTCTTATAGATAACTATATTGATGAATCTACTCTGACACTTTTTTCTAAAAATCCAAATATCAAAATTAAGATTTTTACAAATAATATCTCAAAACAAATTCAACTTGATATTGATAAATACAATAAACAATATAATAATCTTGAAGTACAAGTCACAAAAAACTTTCATGATAGATTTATAATACTTGATGAAAATGATGTTTATCATATAGGTGCTAGTTTGAAAGATTTGGGTAATAAAGTTTTTGCATTTAGCAAAATAAGTATTAATTGTAGTGATATTTTGAGTAAACTATAAGAATGAATCCCGATTATTGTCGGGATTCTGAGTTATCTGGTGATGTTTTTTTTGCTATATATCTAAGCAAGAATAAAAATAAAATAACACCTGAAAATACCAATATATGGAAATTTGTCGGGCTATTAAAAAGTGCGTCAAAAGAGTCTAATTCTTCTTTATTTATCTTTACAACGTTCAAAATAAATTCTCTAAGGGCTAGTATGATAAAGACATCTATAAGTATCCCTATTTTTACCCTATGTTCTCTAATAAAACTCATTACTGCTCTTACTATTTCTAAGAAAATGATAAAATAAAGCATATATATAATAAATTCTAGTAACGAGTTTGTTGCTAGAGCAAAAACGAATAGTATAGAAGCAATTATCAATTCTATATACAATTTATCTTGAAAAAAAGATGAAAATTTTGATTTTATTTCATTTGTTGACATAAGTTACCTCCTTGTAAATTTGGTGAATTATATCGAAAAAACATTACATTTAGGTAGCCATTTATAAGCTAGTTTTAATATTTAAAGATTATAATATAACAAAAAAAGGAATAACGTGCAGATATTGATTGTAGGCGGTGGTATCAGTGCTTCTTATTTGGCTCGTAATATACTTGCTAAAAATCAGGACGTTCAGATTACTATACTTAGTGATGAACCGTATTTGCCTTATGACAGAATACATTTATGCTCAATAGTGTCTTGTGAAAAAGATGAAAATGAACTTAAACTTGATATTCCATCTGTTGTAGATATAAAGCTAAATGAAAAAGTGGTATCCGTAAATAATGAGTCAAAAACTGTAAATACTACAAATAATATATATTCATACGACAAATTAATCATTGCTACCGGCTCTCGTCCAAAAAGTATATTTAAAGATAATTTCTCAAATGTGGCTACTTTTAGAAGTATAGGCGATAGTAGAAAAATAGCTAGTGGGATTAGAAATAAAAATGTTGTGATTTTCGGTTCAGGTCCTATCGGCTTGGAAATACTTGACGTACTCAAAAGTATGAAAGAACCGAAACACATATATTTGATATGTAGAGGCAAAAATCTATATTCAAAAGATTTGGCAAATGATTTGGTAAATTTTATATATAGTTCTTATTCCGGCGGTAAAATAACAGTCAGTTTTGATGATGAGATAGTAGGCTATGATACCGATTATGAAGAAATATCAACCATCAAAACAAGAAACCATATCATAAAAAATCCTTTTATCATTCAAGGTGTCGGAATAGAGCCTAATATTGAGTTTGCTAAAAAATCTTTGGATACCGCAAATGGGATTTTGGTAGATGATGATATGCAAACAAGTGCTAGGGATGTTTATTGTGTAGGTGAAGCGAGTGAACTAAGACAAAGCGGATTTATAGCAAAGCGTGTAAAAGAGTGTACCTTAGAAGCAAACGTAGCTATTGCGTCAATATTCGGTGAAACGGCAAGATTTGAGGTCGATATAAGTATAGAGACGCTGAAAGTAAAAGATTTTGAACTTACCGATATAGGAAGTGTTGATTATAAATCAGATAGTTCCAATGAAACGATGATAGTCAAACAAAAAGATAGTTTATCGCAGTTTGTAATAAATCCATCGGGAGAGCTTGTAAAATTTATAGGTATAAACGTAAATCTTGATTTTAGTTATATAAAAAATGTAATCAAATCTAAGAAAAAGTTTGATTTAGCAGATATTTTACAAAATTCCAAAGATGATAAACTTGTGTGTAGTTGTACCAATATGTACAAAAATGATTTGATTAAACTTATACAAGACAATGAAGTAACCGACTTTGTGGACTTGGGTAATTATACACAAACCGGTAGGGTATGCGGAAGATGTAAACAAGATGTTTTTGAGATAGTTAAAAATTACGCTTGTGCAGAAAAAACATCTACGCCAAGAGTAGATAAAAAACTAGAATTAGCAAAAAAAAGGGTAGAGAAATTTAATACTTTGCACCCTCAAAACAAAATAGATATTGAGAGTTTTGATAAAGCACTTGAAGGGTTTGAGCTTAAAAAAGAGTATAACAAATGGATTTCCATGCTAACAGCCAATCTAAGGCTTCATCCATCATTTGAGAGTACCGTATCAAAAGGGATAAAAAACCTCAATAAAATACCTGTTATTTGGCTTGAACTTGCTGATTGTAGCGGAAATAGCGAGAGCTTTATTAAATCAAACTCACCTACCGTTAGTGAGCTTATACTAGATTATATTTCGCTGGATTATCATGAGCTTTTGATGTATAGTAGCGGTGATGATAGTGAAAGTTATCTTGATGAGGTAATAAAAAAATATAAAAACGAGTATATTTTGATAGTTGAAGGGGCAGTTCCGCTTGGGCTTGACGGGAAGTTTTTGAGAATAGGAAGACACGGTGAGAGTGGGCTTGAACTTTTGAGAAGATGTGCAAATGATGCAAAAGTGATACTTAGTGTAGGAAGTTGTGCCTATGACGGCGGAGTGGTGGCAATAGAGCCTAATCCTACTAAAGCAGTCGGTGTAAGTGAGGCTTTGCAAAGGGATGACATCATCAATCTACCAGGATGTCCTACAAATCCTATTAATATAGTCGGTACTTTGGTATATTTTCTTATGTTTGAAGAGTTGCCGGAACTCGATACCAAAAACAGACCTCTTTGGGCTTATAGGTATAGAGTACATGATAACTGCGAAAGAAGAGGGCATTATGAACTAGGAGAGTTTGTGACCGAATGGGGAGATGAAGGTGCTAAAAAAGGGTGGTGTTTGTTTAAGATGGGGTGTAAAGGACCGTATGCAGACCTTAATTGTTCTTTGATGAAGTTTAATGACGGTTCAAGTTGGCCTGTACAAGCAGGTCATGGATGTTTTGCGTGTGGACAGGGGAAAATAGCCTTTGAACTATATGCAAACCAAAGAGAACTACCTACTACGGAAGGACAAAAGTGAAGAAGATAATAATAGACCCCATAACAAGAATAGAGGGGCATTTAAGGGTAGAAGTAGAGTTAGACGATACAAATACGGTAACCAATGCAAACGTAAGCGGTACTATGTTTCGCGGTATTGAGATATTATTGCAAAATAGAAAGCCTATAGATGCACCTCTTATCGCTCAAAGAATATGTGGAGTATGTACAAATGTCCATTATCGTGCTTCTATGAGTGCGGTGGAGGATATGTACGGTGTAGGAATACCTACAAATGCAAAAATTATAAGAGACCTTGTAGCTCTTAGTTTGTTTGTTCAAGACCATATAGTACATTATTATCATCTCCATTCCCTTGATTTTGTAGATATTAGTAGTGCATTAAATGCAAATATACAAAAAGCAAATGAAGAGGCTTTTTTGTATTGTGACAACCCTTATAGAAACTCCATTTCTCATCTTGAAGCTATAAAAGAGAAGTTAAATACTTTTGTAAGTGCGGGAAGGCTTGGGATATTTGCCAAAAACTATTCAAATCACGGAGCATATAAGTTTAACAGTGAACAAAATCTTATCCATATGTCCCACTATTTTGAGGCTTTGAGAATACAAAAAGAGCTAGGTAAGGCAATAGCAATATTCGGCGGTAAGACACCACACCCTCAATATATGGTGCTTGGAGGAGTTACATGTGTAGCCGATATGCTAAATCCACAAAGAATCAACGATTTTTTATTTATTATAAGAGATGTTAATGATTTTATAAATAGGGCTTATATGCCTGATATGAAGATGCTATGCCATGCATACAAAGAGGATATAAAAGCAAAAGCGGGATATGGACTCGGTAATTTTATGTGTGTAGGCGGTTATAGTTTCGGTGAGAGTTCTAGGCTATTTGAAACAGGTGTCATAAGAGGATTGGATTTGCAAAACGTGGAAAGTTTTGATGAAACAAAGATAACCGAAGAGGTGACCCATAGCTGGTATAAAGGGGAGAAACAAAAGCCTTTAGATACTAATACGGATATACATTATACCGATTATAATGAAGATGGAAGTCTAAAAAGCGATGATAGGTATAGTTGGATAAAATCGCCACGATATGACGGTATATCGGTAGAGGTGGGACCTCTTGCAAGGATGATAGTGGGGTATGCAAAAAACTCAAAGATAATAAAACCTTATATCGATAAATTTATGCAAGAAAATAATATACAAATAGAGGATTTTTGTTCTTATATCGGTAGAAATATAGCAAGGGCAATAGAGGCTGATATTTGTTGTGAGTTTATATTTGATTTTGTTAATGATTTGCTAGAAAATATCAAATACTACAATGACCAAACATGTACAAAATACAAATACGATGAACTAAGAAAAACTGCAAGGGGTAGAGCGTTTTTTGAAGTACCAAGGGGAGTTTTGTCTCACTTCGTAAACTCCGTAGATGATAAAATAGTGAACTATCAAGTGATTGCTCCTACCACGTGGAACGCATCACCTAGAGATGAAAACGGTAAAATGGGTGCTTATGAGAGTGCTTTGGTGGGATTGAAAGTGTTAAATCCCGATGAACCAATAGAGGTGTTGAGGGTTATTCGCTCCTTTGATCCTTGTATCGCATGTGCAGTTCATATAGTAGATAGCAAAGGTAAAGATATGTCTAGGTTTAGGGTGTGATTACATTTAATATAATTAATATATTTATAAATATTGCAAAATGCAATGTTTCTTATGTGGCTTCTAAAAAAATAGTTATACTTCGTTATCTAAACTATTAGGAGTTGATAATGCCTATAAACAATCAATATAAACTATCTATTTTTAAAGGTAAAGAGATAAGAAAAACCATTTATAATGATGAATGGTGGTTTAGTATCGTAGATGTAGTAGAAGTTTTAACAGATACGGTTAATGCAACTGATTATATTAAAAAAATGAAAAAGAGAGATTTAGAACTATCCAAAGGGTGGGGACAAATTGTCACCCCCCTTGCTATAGAAACTAAAGGTGGAATGCAAAAATTGAATTGTGCTAACACGGAGGGAGTTTTTCGTATTATTCAGTCTATTCCATCTCCTAAAGCAGAACCGTTTAAAAAATGGTTGGCAAAGGTTGGATATGAAAGGGTTCAGGAGATAGAAGACCCTGAACTTGCTATACAAAGGACTAGAGAGCTTTATAAGTCTAAAGGTTACAGTGACGATTGGATAGAAAAAAGAGTCCGTGGTATAGTAATAAGAGAAGAGCTTACAAATGAGTGGCAAAAAAGAGGTGTTGAAGGACAAAGTAATTATGCTATTTTAACAGCTGAGATTAGTAAAGCAACTTTCGGAATGACGCCAAAAGAGTATAAAGAGTTTAAAAATCTTAAAAAAGAAAATTTAAGAGACCATATGACTGACTTGGAGTTAATATTTTCAATGTTAGGAGAAAGAGCAACTACGGAGATAACGAAAGTAAAAGATACCAAAGGTTTTGATGGGCTAAAAAATGATGCTATAGACGGTGGTAAAATAGCTGGGGATGCAAAAAAAGCCTTAGAATTAAAAACAGGTCAAAATGTAAGTACCGAAGAAAACTATTTATCTATAAAGGAATCTAAAAAAATAGAAAAATGATAATAGCTATATAAAAATATGTACCAAAAATCACATAAAATTTACCTATAATTTGGTATAATCTAAAGAAATTTAAATTTTATAAAGAGATAAAATGACGGTTCATATAGATTTAGCAGATAATAGTTATGATATTTTAATAGACAAAATACCTAATATAAAGTTTGACGGTAGTTTTTTAAACCTAAAATACCAAAAGGTAGTTGTTGTAACAAACCCTACGGTTAGCGGTTATCATCTTGAATATTTACTTTCAAAGCTTGATGCAAAAGATATAAGCGTAGTTACGATACCTGACGGTGAACAGTATAAAACAATGGAGACCATAGAACAGATACTAGAGCATTGTTTTATACATAGGCTAGATAGAAAATCACTTCTTGTTGCTTTTGGCGGCGGTGTAATAGGTGATATGACGGGATTTGCTTCTGCCATATATCAAAGAGGGATTGATTTTGTACAAGTGCCTACTACGTTGCTTTCTCAAGTGGACGCAAGTGTCGGTGGAAAAACAGGGATAAACAATAAATTCGGCAAAAACCTAATAGGTGCATTCCATCAACCAAAAGCTGTACTTATAGACCCTCATTTTTTGACTACTTTACCAAAAAGAGAGTTTGGTGCCGGTGTTGCAGAGATAATCAAAATGGCTGTTACATTTAATAAAGAGTTTTTTGAGTGGTTAGAAAACAATAGACTTGATAGCGATGAAAACGTTAAAAAAGCCATAGCTTATTCGGTACAAACGAAAGCAAAAGTAGTAAGTAGCGATGAAAAAGAGCAAGGAATAAGAGCAGCATTGAATTACGGACATACTTTTGGGCATGTTGTGGAAAATGAAACAAATTACGAAACATATTTACACGGTGAGGCTGTAGGTATCGGTATGGTTATGGCAAACGAACTAGCTATGAGTATAGGTAATATTACGCAAGATGAGTTTGATAGAATCAAAAAACTACTGCAAAGCTATGATATACCTATCGATTATAAAATTAAAGATGTAAACGATTTTTATGAACATTTTTTCTTGGACAAAAAAAGTATAAACGATAAAATAAAGTTTATTTTGCCTCTTGGAATAGGAGATTGTCAAATAAGAGATGATATTGCTAAAGAGATAGTTATAGAAAATCTAAATAAATTCAAAGGCTAGAGTATGTTTAAATATTTATTATCTATATTGCTTATATTACTTACTCTTGGCTTTGCAAGTGAGGCTCCTTTAAAACAAGCTCAGAATAGTGAACAGCTAAACGAGTTAAACAAAAAATTACATGACGTAGATAATGAATTACAAAAAAATCTTTTATATAAAAGATACGGAAGTTATCTTACTTACAAAAATATTTTAAAAGATTTAGAATATTTAGAATCTGAGTTGAAGCAACTACATGGCTTAAAAACTCCGGAAGCTAGGGATTTACAAAGACAAATCAATAACAAAATTAAAATCAAACAAAATGAGCTTGAGCTTATTGAAGAGTACAAAGAATCACCTATAGGAAAGCTTATAAGACCTGAAGATATAGAAAATATACCTGAAGTTACAAATCCGTTTTTGATATTTGAAGCGTTGACATATATCAAAAAACTAGATGAAAATAGTACAAAATACGGTAAGTTAGTATCTGAGATAGATGATTTACTAAAAATACTCGATAAAAAGCTTGAATTGTTGTTAAAATTGGATGATATAGAGAGTAATGATATAACTCAAAATAGTCTTCTTTTTTGTGAGTCTTCAAAAAAAGATTTTGAAATGGTTCTTGATATAGTAACAACGACCAGTGAAGTATATACAAGACGTATAGAACAGATTATTCTTGAGACAAACAATAAAATCTCTATTCAAGCGAAAAAAACATTTAAAATAGTTCTTTTGATAGGGTTGTTTTTTGTTATAGCATTTTTACTAAAACTTGCACTTAGAAAGTATTTAAGTGAAAATGATAGATATTATATGGTTAATAAAATCATAAATTTTATGCTTGTGATAGTGATAGTAATATTGATTTTGTTTTCATATATAGAAAATGTTACCTATCTTGTAACAATCCTTGGATTTGCATCTGCAGGTATTGCTATTGCTTTAAAAGATTGGTTTATGTCAATTTTCGGTTGGCTTGTTATTATTACAAGCGGTGCCGTAAATGTAGGTGATAGGATAAAAGTTCATAGGGATAGACAAGAGCTTGTTGGTGATGTTTTGGATATTTCATTGTTTAAGATTGCAGTGCGTGAAGATATTACATTGACCACATATACTACAAATAGACGTGCAGGGAGAATTTTTTTCGTACCTAATAACTATATTTTTACGGAAATGATTTCAAACTATACCCATGCAGGACTTAAAACAGTTTGGGACGGTATAGATATAGTCCTTACTTTTGATAGTAACCACAAAAAAGCTGTACACATAATCAGAGAGATAGCAAAACAATACTCTAAGGGTTATACCGATATTACAAGAAAACAAATGAGTAAATTACGTGATAGATACTCGCTAAGAGGTACAAACGTAGAACCTAGAATTTTTACTTTTATAGAGCCTTACGGTATGAAGATTTCTGTTTGGTATCTTACAAATTCTTATGCAACTTTGGCATTACGAAGCACTATCTCAGCGGAGATAATAGAAGCTATAAAAGGGATTGAAGATATAAAAATAGCTTACCCTACGCAAACTTTGAGGTATCAGATGCTTGAAAATCAAGCAGAAAATCCTATGAGTATGTCAGCCCCAAATGCTCAAGGTGTGGCACAAGGATTGTTTGATTGAAATTTAGTAGCAATAAACCGAAAGTATATTTTAAAACATTTGGGTGTAGAACCAATATTTTTGATACTCAGGTGATGATAAATAACCTAAAAGATTTTGATATTGTCATGGATGAATCAAAAGCTGATATTGTAGTTATAAACTCTTGTACCGTTACAAACAGTGCAGATAGCAGTGCAAAAAACTATGTAAATAGTCTTAAAAAACTCTCCAATAACCCTAAAGTATTTTTTACAGGATGCGGTGTTTGGACAAAAGGTGAGGGACTGTTTAATGAAGGTAAAATAGATTCACTTTTTGGACATTCGTTAAAAGAAGATATAAACGAGATACTTAAAAAACAAGAGCGTATGTTTGAACCTGGAAATTTGGAACATATAGACAAAACGATAGTAAGTGAATTTGTAGGCAAGAGTAGGGCATTTATTAAGATTCAAGAAGGGTGTGATTTCAGATGTAGTTATTGTATTATCCCTTATGTAAGAGGTGATGCTAGAAGCTATGATATGAGTGTTATATTGGAGCAGATTTCAACATTGGCACAAAACGGTTTTGGAGAGTTTATCCTAACAGGTACAAATATAGGAAGTTACGGTAAAAAAGACAAAAATACATCTTTGGCTAAGCTTTTAAAAGAGATTTTTAATATCAATGGTGTACGAAGAGTAAGGCTAGGAAGTGTCGAGCCTGTTCAGATAGATGATGAGTTTAAAGAGCTTTT
The DNA here is from genome assembly GCA_002421845.1 of Epsilonproteobacteria bacterium UBA6211. Taxonomy (GTDB): domain Bacteria; phylum Campylobacterota; class Campylobacteria; order Campylobacterales; family Arcobacteraceae; genus UBA6211. The sequence continues at coordinate 17,155 of DISL01000048.1, forward strand.
AAATGAGCCAAAAATGGCAAAACACCTTCATATAGCATTACAACACACATCCAAAGAGATGCTTCGTCTTATGAATAGAAGAAATAAAGTTCTTGATGATTTGGCGTTGTTTGAATATATAGCAGATAGAGGTTATGCCATAGGGACTGATTTTATAGTAGGTCATCCAGGTGAAACCGATAGTTTATGGAGTGAGGCTATGGAAAACTTACATAAATTTCCTTTGACCCATGTTCATGCGTTTACCTACTCAAAACGTGACGGTACTCCATCTGCAAATATGAAAGATATAGTTAAAGGCGATATTGCAAAAATTAGATATAATGAGTTAGTGTCAATTATAGAAAATAAAAATATAGAATTTAGGAAAAGTATAAAAGAGCCTTTGAATATCTTGGTAGAGCAAGAAAAAAACGGAGTGTTTTTTGGGTATGATCAGTTTTATAATCCTATAGAAATCACATCAAATACTGATTTGGTGGGTGATTGGGTCATGATAGAAAATTTTGAAATACAAAAGGATAAAAATGTTGCCAAATTCTGATAACAACAATAAAAAAAATCTTAAATTGATGATTATATCATCATCTGTTTTGTTGGCATTATTTATTTATACGATATTTAAAAGCTCTGCTAGTATTCAAGGTAGTAGTTATTATATAGGGATAGTATTTTTATTTGCTTTGATGTTGTTGGCATTTGGGCTTCATTTCTTTAGAGAAAAAATCAAACCTTTTATTCCTCAACAAGCTTCAAAATTTGAAGAAAATCTAATAGAAACTCAAAGTCAAAAAACAACTACTCAAAGTGTAAATACAGGTTCTATAGAGGTGGTAAAATCTAATATAAAATTCGGTGATGTTGCAGGTATAAAAAATACAAAAGAGGAATTGAGTGAAATAGTAGATTTTCTTAATAACCCGAAAAAGTACTTAAAATACGGCGTAAAACTCCCAAAAGGTGTGTTGCTTGTAGGACCTCCTGGGGTTGGTAAAACACTTATCGCAAGAGCTGTTGCAGGGGAAGCAAATGTACCGTTTTTTTATCAAAGCGGTGCTAATTTTGTACATATTTACGTAGGTATGGGTGCAAAAAAAGTAAGGGAACTATTTGCAAAGGCAAAGTCCGTAGCACCTGCGGTTATTTTCATTGATGAGATAGATGCTATAGGTAAAAAAAGAACAGGCACAAGCAACGATGAAAGGGAAGCTACACTAAATGAGCTTCTTACTTGTATGGATGGTTTTGAAGGGGATAATTCTGTAGTGGTTATTGCCGCAACAAACAAAATAGAAGTCCTTGATGAAGCACTTTTAAGGGCAGGTAGATTTGATAGAAGGGTCTTCTTGACGTTACCTTCTTATGAGGATAGATTGGAGATATTGAAGCTTTATCTAAAGGGCAAATCACATAGTATAAATCTTGAAGAACTAGCTCATCAAACCTTTACATTTAGTTCATCTGCATTAGCTACCCTTGTAAATGAAGCGTTATTGAATATGATAAAAAGAGGTGGTACCTCTTTACTTGAAGATGATATAAAAGTTGCAAAAACAAAAATAGAGTTTGGACTAAGTGAAAATAAATTTTTAAGTAGTGAAGAGTTGGAAGTGTTGGCATTATCTAAGGCTACAAAACAATTTATGTCAAAATACAAAGAGTCTATCAATAAATCAATCAAGTCTAAAACTGAGCTTTTAAATCTTATCAAGTACCATTTGTCATCAAGTGTGGCTATGGAAGTATTCAAAAATGAGCCTTTTACCATAGATGCAAATGAGATAAAAGAGGCTTATGAAACGGCAGAATTGATGAAAAAAAGCTATAAAATGATAGATGATACCGAGTCTTTAATATCTCAAATTAGAGCTGAACTAAGGGATGAAATAATAGCTAATAAGAATGAAATATTAGCAATAAAAGATAAATTGGAAAAAAGCGGTGAGATACTATAGCGGTTTTTGTTTGCAAAATGAACAAGAGTTGTTTGATGGGTTTCTTATCAGAAGTGATTTTTGTATTTGTGGATTTAGTTACGGTGCTATAAAAGCAGTAGAATATGCCCTGAACTCTACTGAAAGAATAGATAAGCTACAGCTTTTTTCACCTGCATTTTTCAATGATAAAGATGATAAATACAAACGTATGCAGTTGATGTTTTTTACAAAAGATAAAGAGTCATACATCAAAAATTTCCTACAAAATGTCACATACCCAAAAGAACTTGATTTGAATCCTTATTTATATGACGGCACTTTTGATGAGCTAAAAGAGCTTTTATATTACCAATGGCATGAAGATACCGTTAAATCTCTTATTGCTAGAGGGATATTTATAGAGGTCTATTTGGGTAGTCAAGATAAGATTATTGATTCTACTTTGGCTAAAGAGTTTTTCAAAAAGTGCGGTTGTGAGGTTTATTTTATCAAAAATGTAGGGCATGTTCTTTAGAATATGGGATATGGGATATGGGAT
>DISL01000026.1 GCA_002421845.1 Epsilonproteobacteria bacterium UBA6211
ATAGATTTTTTATAAGAGTTCTATATTCGGTTTATAAAGATTACTTTACAAACTTTCATTCATTTTTAAAGATCATTCCAGACTCGATTGAATCGTCTCTCTTCAAGCTTTTCGTTTGAAGCGCTCCAGTCAAATTGGACGGGAATTATAATAGAATTTTTTTAGTTTGTCAAGGGCTTACAGCTTAAATATAACTGAAATTTGCAAAATTTTACGCTTTTTTTGAAGAAATTAGCTTTTTTATCCTATTTTTCCTATTTTTGCTGATATGCATAGCCTGTTTTTGGCTCTATCACTATTGTAGATTTGTTTTTCTCTTTATCATATAAATGTATATAGCATCTATTTAATATCTCAAATTTTCCAAAATCTTTTTGATTTGTTCCCACTTTTGAAAATATTTTACCCTCATCATCATATAAAATTTGTCCTATTGAAGAAGTTGCGTTGCAAGTAAGTTCAATATTTATAATGCCAAACTCTTTTGTAAGTAGTATATATTTTGATTCATCTGCTTTGGGATTACAATTATATCTTGAATATAAATGTTTTTGACTCAAAGGGTCTTTTGCACTATCTTCTTTTTTGGCTTGACCTGTTTTATTGTTATCGCTAAATACTATAAAATAAAAACCGTCTGTTTCATTGGAACAATTTTCAAACCTAAGTCGCCACATTTTTCGAAACCATAAATCATCTTGTGTGTCATACTTATTATCTATAAGTGATAAATATCTAGTATAATTTAGATATGTAATAAGATAGGAAGTTGCATCTTGAAGTTTTGAGTCTATTTTTTTTGGAATTGAAATACTATATATAATAGAGATAAGAAAGATTGCGAAAACTATTTCTAGAAGAGTGATTGATTTTTTCAAGTTTCCTCCAAAGCCCAAAAAGTGCTTTGGAAGAATTATACTGTAAGTAATTTAAAGAATTATTAAAGTTCGTCTGCCATTTGTACATCATATAAGATGTCATCAAACGGATGTCTATACATAGGCATAGCAAGTCTTTTCTCATCAAGAACGTGACCTATGAAACCTATAGTTCTACCTGCGATAAAGAATGCATTTAGAGTACCGCTTTGTACGAATTCATTGATTTCGTCTTCGCTGTAACCTAATGCTCTCCACATATCTACCATCAAGATACCTATAGTTCCATCAACATTTAGGATAAGGTTGTCTTTTTTACTTGTTGTTAATTGCTCTACATCTAAAGCATAATCAAGTAAAGGCGTAGCAGGGAAATACTCTGCTGCATATTTTTTAAGTCCGCTTACCCTTAGGTCAGGATTTCTTAAAGATTTAATTCTATGTCCGATACCAGGAATTGGAACTCCCTCTTTTTTCATATACTCTAGGAACTCAGCCGGAGTCATATTGTGATCGTGTGCATATTTAAAGTATTGTGCAGCACCGTCAATAGCTCCACCGAATCTTGGTCCTATTGTTAAAAGACCTGTTACAAGTGATTCAACAACGCTTTTACCTGCACGTGCAGTTACTTTTGCATTGTGAGCACCTGAAACTGCCGGACCATGGTCTGCAACTGTTTTGATAACTGTTTCAATAAAATCTGTTGCCCATTTCGGATATCTTTTTTTGAACCATAATAATGCAATAACATCACCGATTCCCATACCTGTTTCAGGTGTAGCAACACTTGATATTGGGTATCCTGCATATGTAGCCTCATCCCCTCTATCGTCACTGATTGTACAAATGAAGTTTTTGCTTCTTCTTGTTTTTGGAATAGCTCTAAGTTCAGGCTCAGATATTTCACCTATCACACCTTCAGCTTTTAACTTACTATATACTTCATTGATTTTCAACGGTAAGTCATTGAATGATGCCGGTACATATATACCTGCTTCAGCCATAGCTTTGTTTTTTGCAACTGCTGTTTCAGCGTCTGCATTTGCACTAGCACCTGCGTGACCAAACTGTACACCGCTACTAAAATGCTCTGCTATCGTACCGATACACCAAGCAATAATCGGTTTTTTGATTTTACCGCTTTTTACAGCTTCGATAACTTTATACTCTTCAGTACCACCAACTTCACCAAGAAGTACCATATATTTAACAGCCGGATTTTGTTCCATTCTAAGAAGATTGTCTATAAAAACAGAACCGACAAATCTATCTCCACCTATCGCAACACCTTCAGAAATACCGTCAGCATTGATTGCAATGATGTTTGATAATTCGTTGAATAAACCACCTGATCTTGTAACTAGACCACAACTTCCCGCTCTGTGTAATTTTGAACTTACTATGTTTTCTATAGTACCGCCAACGTTTGCAATTTTAAATGCACCAGGAGCTATACCACCAACAGTAGCAGGTCCTATTACAGTTACACCTTTTGCTCTTGCAGTTACGTTCATTCTTCTTGCAAGTCTTTCAGGAATACCTTCTGCCGTAACCATTATTGTTTTGAATTGTTTTAATTCAATAGCTTCCATTGTAACATCATACGCAGTTCTAAATGATGCAAAGTTTAATAATACATCTGCTTTTGGGAAAGCTTTTGCAGCTTCAACAGTATTTTTAAACAATGGAATCATAATTTCATCCGGTCCATAAAAGAACTTGTCGAATTTACTATCAGCAGTAGGTGCAACTATTGCAGCAACTGACGGTTTTTCTCTGTTGATTACATAATCATAATCAAGCATTCTTTGGATTGCACTTTTATTGTTGTTCCAAAATATTGATTGTGTCTCTTTCGTAAATAAAGCACTCATCATTTTCTCCTTATTTCTCTAATGCCATTCTAACAATATCAGTTACATGCGTTTCCGGTCCATATACTTCTATATATAGCCCTAATCTATCTGCTGCTTCTTTAATGTCTTTTAGACCTTTTTCATAGTTTGGTCCACCACGTCTTACATATATTCTTGTACCTACAGATTTCATTTTGTCCGCATAATTTTCAAATGCTTGAATAATACCCGTAAAAGTTTTTGCAACGTCTGTAAAGTTTGCAATAGCTCCACCGATAATCAAAATTTTGTCTCTACCTTTTGCATCTTTGTTTCTCGTCATAAGGTCCAAAACGGTTTCAGCATAAAATTTAGTTTCACCTGTAGTTGGCCCACCGCTATATTCACCGTAATTTGCAAGGTCAGCTACGTTACCGCTTAGATCTGCAATAGTATCTGCATAAACAACAGATGCTCCACCACCGGCAACCATTGTCCAAATTCTTCCCATTGGGTTAAGAACCGTTAGTTTCAAAGAAGCTCCAGACTTGCTATCAGCTTCAGCTATCGCTTTTTCTTCAGGACTTAAATCTTCCATACCAAATGCTGTAGGGTATTCTATTTCACCCCAAGTATCTCTCATCAAATATCCGGCAGTATCATCAAGTCTAGCAACTAGGTCAAGAATTTCCATTCTATCTTCTATCATTACTATAGGATTGATTTCAAGATATGCGAAATTCATATCTCTATAAAATTTGAAAAATTGGATTGCAAAAGATGTAAATCTAATTTTATCTTTAGCAGCAATTCCAGTAGGAATATTTGCTTTTATAGTATGTTCCATATCGGCATCAGTCATATTAATAGGTATTTTAACCTCAACAACTTTATCCCAGTTTTCTTCAACTTCCATACCACCTTCAGCAGACATATATAATACATCATCTTCACCTACGGTTGTAGCTGAAATATAATATTCTTGCTCTTGAGTATGTGGAGTAAAAGGCTCAACTATATAATGCGTTAAAACACCGTGCTGACCGCTTAAAAGTGTAGTAGTATGAGAAGCTTTCTCATCTATCCATGAAGCAGCTTTTGCTAAACTTACATCGCCAGGTTTTTGATCTTTAAAAAGAACTAAACCGTTTTTACCTCTTTTTCCGAAAAGCATATCAGGTTTTGCAACAAGTGGCTCTTGTTTTAACCACTCAAAACCGTGTTCTTTTGATTTTGCTAATAATTCTGCACCGCTTGTTACTAGTACAGATTTGAAACTATAATGAAATCCGCTAAAATAGTTTTCCCATTGTTTAGAAAACAAAGCTTTACCGTCATATTCACGAATTGCTCTTTGTGCCATTATGAACTCCCTTTTTATATCTTTAATGTAATTCTAACAGTAATGTGCATAAAAGGAACTAAAAGGTAACAAATTGTTTCAAAAAGGATAGTTTAGTTGTTTAGTTTAGTAACAAAAAGTTTCATGATGTTTCTATCGTAAACATTTATTTCAATAATGTCATCGTAAATTTTTGGTTTTTTTGTACTTATATAATACTCCGAACCTTTACTTATTCCGTACAATTTAAGCCTTAATTGTAGTTTTTCATCTTCACAAAATACATTATTAATATTTCTCTCTTTGAGTTCTTTTGATATATCATCCGCAAAATGGTAATCATAGGCAAAATGTTTTGATGGATTGGATAGGAAAATATACAGGGGTTTATTAAAATGTAAAATCACAAAATTTAAAATTAAGACACTCAAAACAGTATTTACACCTATTTTATGATATGTCCTAAATTGTTTTAATCTCACCCTATATGAATGCATAAAAAGTTTTACCATCATTGGAATCGCTATAATGACAAAAGGTGCAAAATCGGCTATATCTATTTTCTGCCTAAAAGACAATATCAGAGAAAAACCGAATGCAACGATACTTACAAACCAATAAAGAGATTTGGTCCCCTTAAATGAAATTTTATACATAGCATAAGCAAAATATAAAAATAGTAACGGGGAAAAAATAGAGGCATAAATAGCTATAGTATTTACAAAATGCCCTTTTGGCTTACCGCCCGTGTCAAAACCGAATATCGTCATAGACAAACCGAATAAAATCAAAGAAACTAAAAGTAACGTATTCTCTTTTTTATAAAGAGCATAAAAAAATAGAGCCAAATAGAATATTGCAAAGGAGTTATCTATAAATAAAAAAAGTGCAAGAAGATAAAGGTTTTGTTTTTTGGTTACCTTATATATGTATAAATATAATAATATACAAAAGGTTACTATTATAGATTCATTTATAATCAATGCCGCACTATTAAGCCCCGGTAACATAGCAAAAATAAGCGTTGTTACGAATCTATCAATTTCTTTAGTGAAATAATCGGCTGTTAGTAAATATAAAAGTATTACGCTAAGTGTGTAAAAAAGTATAAAAGGGATTCGTACGCTAATTGAATTTGTACCGAAAAGTTCAACCCAAAAACTACTAAAATAGGATAAAAAGGTTTTGTGTTCATTTAATATAAGAAGCGATTCCTTATAACTAAAGCTAAGATTTGTAGCACTTAACAATAAAATAGCAATAAACACCACTAAAGCTATAAGTAAAATAGGCTCTAGTAGTGATCTGGAAAGTTTCATAGGTCTAAAAAGTTTTTTAATATCTCTTTGCCGTACTCACTCATCACTGATTCAGGATGAAATTGTACACCGTATATATTTTTACCTTTTATTTTAAGAGCCATCAATTCGTTATCATCTTTACTGTATGCTAAAGGCTCTATAATATCAGGCATTGTATCTTTTTTTACTATCAAAGAGTGGTATCTTGTTTGCGTAAACTCTTTCGGTAATCCCTCAAAAATACAACTTGGATTTACAACCTCTATTTGAGATGTTTTACCGTGCATCATATTTGGAGCCTTTACCACATCACCGCCAAAGGCTTGACCTATAGCTTGATGTCCTAGGCAAATACCCAAAATAGGTACTTTGTCCGCAAAATATTTTATAACGTCAAGACACACTCCTGCTTCATTGGGAGTTGCCGGTCCAGGAGAGATAATAATCTTTTCGGGATGAAGAGCTTCTATTTCTTCAATCGTTAGTTCATCATTTCTGATTACTTTTAAATCAGCTCCTAGTTCAAGGCAATACTGAACAATATTATAAGTAAAACTATCGTAATTATCAATCATTAAAATCATTTTATATTTTTCCCCTATAAACCCCATAAATAAGAGCTTTTCAAATTTCATAAATTTTTTCAAATAGTAGATTTCTACCAAAAAGATTTACTCTTATGGATAAACTAAAGCATATTGTACCATTTATTGAATATTTTTTGAATTAAGTCTAGCAATTCAAATCCATTTATACGTTTTCTAATGACAAAAAACAATCCTGAACAAGCCTATTGTCATAAATAATCTAGTTTTTTAGCTTGAGTTTGTAATACATACAAAAGTCATCAACTGTCAAATTTTAAAGTGTGTTTTCTATTTTTTTAATTCTTTGTTGTGAGAAAGTCAGAATTCTTAATTTCTTTTACTTGTCAATAGCTATTGTTGACAAGTATTGTATAATTGCTAAGCTATACCTCTTGGACTTATTCTAGCCTCTAAATCATTTATAATATTTTGTAAGTTTTGATTAAATTTTTCCATATCTGATATATTAAAACTATATTTATTATCAGTAATTGAGATACTGTTTTGTTGTAGTAATTTTACTATCACTTTTTTAGTAGTTTGTGAAGCTTGAGAGTAAAATTCAATAGCGTCTTTTGAGATATAGTTGCTATTTTGTATCTCATAGGATAGTTCGCTTATCTCATCTTTTGGAAAAAGCTTTGCACCACCATCAAACATATCATAGTATTTTTCACAAAGTCCTTTTGTAAGCTGTATCTCTTCTTTTTTCACAAAATCAAAATTGTTGAAGTTAATATTTTTGTTAAAAACTATTGAAAAAGCCTTTTGTTTATCAGGTCTTGAAAAGGGTTGAAATCCAATAGGGTTTATAGAGTGTATATTTTGTAAAATACCTAGTTTAAAATCATACGAATACATTACTCCCTTAGAGTCATCACTTATAGGAGTAAACTTTTTATTTTTAGGATCATAACTGCAAGTCATAAAGAACATTGCCACTTCTTTATCTCTTGAAAAATCTAAATGATTGGTTTTAAACTCATAGTGTTGAGCTATCGCTTCATAGTCTATTTTGAGTTTATAGTTTGGAATATCTGGGTATATTTCTAAAAAGTATTTTGTTTGAAATATTTTTGTTAGAGGATGGGTTTTAAGAGCAGATAAAAATTCTATCTTTTGTAAAATTGCCTTTAATTTTTCTGGTGCCGTCATTTTTCTTGAAAGTGTTGGTTTACATACTTCAAAATATTCATTTTGACCACGATACAAAAGTGCTGAAAACTCTGGGGCTGGTAAAAGTAAACATTCGCTATCATTTACTTTTAAAGGAAACAAGGCATCTTTTCGTGGTGTGCTATGACATCCAAAATGATTGATAAGGGTATCATCACATAACATAATAGAATATTGGTCTAAAGTTTGGATGTCTTTTTTTATATAATTATTTTCCATCATTAGAAAATAATATCAAAGCTTGTCTATTTGTAAACTTACACATTACTTTTTAAATCAAAAGTTTTTTCACAGTCAAAACAATACAAATAAATTTCATTTGGTTTATCAGAGATATTTTTAAAACTTTTTGGCGGTTTTTTAATGTACTCATTTATAAAGTTAATCGCTTCATCAGAACTCTTATACTTTAATATTTGATTTACTCTCTTTTCTTCTCTTGATATATCACAGTTTGATTTATCAAACTTGATGTGAGGTACAAAATCTAATCTTTCAAATTCTTTTTTTGAAATGGGTTTAAAATTATTTGATAAATAATATTTTTCACTCTTTATAGTGACTATAAAAATTGTATTTTGAGTAATGATATTATTTTCATCTTCAATAGTTTTTATCTCCTTAATAACCTTTTCAATATCTTCTAAAACTTTAATTTCATTTTGAACTTTTATAATAAATTCATTTCTCAAAGCTTCTTTCCCAAGGGCATTAAAAAAACCATTATTTACAGTATCAACTTTATTACCTAAATATTTTATCTCAATAGTTGTCATATTTGTCCCCTATTATTTAATTTATAATGAATCAATCCATTTAAATCAATATGTTTCATTTGACTAAAATCCAACCATCCATTTTCAATATATTTCAATTTTGTTTTTATAGATTTTAACTCACTTTTATCTATTGCTTTTATAGCTTCATTTATTATAAAAAGTTCATTACATAGCTTATACTTAAAATCGAAAGATTCAAAAGCTTTTTTATAATCTTTAGAACAGTTATTATAAATTGATATTACAGTTTGGTAGATAGT
>DISL01000089.1 GCA_002421845.1 Epsilonproteobacteria bacterium UBA6211
TTTTGCTGCTTCTGCTGATCTTGAAGCAAGATTTCTTACCTCTTGAGCAACAACAGCAAATCCTTTACCAGCTTCACCAGCAGTTGCTGCTTCAACGGCTGCATTAAAAGAAAGAATATTTGTTTGGAATGCTATCTCTTGAATCATAGTAATTACGCTTGAAATATCTTTGCTTTTTTGAACCAAAGAGTTTACGATAACATTTTCGTTTTCTATCTCTTTATGAAGGAGTGTAGTATCCGATACTATATCTTGAGTTAGTTTAAGACCTCTGGTAGAACCTGTAGCCGTCTCTTTTGACTCTCTCATCATACTTTCAAGTTCTCCAAGTAAATCTAAGTAAACATTTTGAGTATTTGTAAGAGACTGATTTATATTTTGGTTATGTTTATGAAGTAATCCATCGTCTTTATCATCATGTATAGATGTTTTTTTCAATGATACCACAAGTTTGTCATTAATTTTGTGTGCTACCATATTCGCTTCACAATCATCTAATATCACTCTATTTGAGCCACTTCGTGCAGCTTCTAATACTTGTGAAGGGTTATCTAAATTTGATTTGGCTCTGGCATTGATAAACTTTACATTACCGCTACCGTCAAAAACAACCAAGCCTTCTTCTTGTGAGATAGAAGCTATTTGCTTATACTCTTCAAGCTCTTTTTTGATAAGTTGCCTCTCTTGTTCAAAACTATTTTCTAAAGCTTTTTGTTGTGTGTTAAAAGACTCTTGCTGCTTTGCAAGTTCTGTTTGTAAAGCATTGATTTGAGATTGAAGTCTAGTTATCTCTGCTTCGAGTTCTTTTGATTTGCCAAAAAACATAGCGTACTCCTATAAAAGTGTAAAATATTTGTATATTATCATATAGTAACTTAATTTTGTTGATAAAAAATATCAATATTTTATAAGTTACAATTATAAATTGATAAAATATGATAGTAGTTAATAATTTCTTAATAATGTTTTATATATAATTTTCAGTTGTACATTATTATGAAAGGGTTTTTTGTTTGAAAATAGTTAGTTTATTGTTTATATCTTGCGTTATGTTAATGGCTAACAATGAAGAAACAATCAATGATTTATTAAAAAACTATAAAGTATCTTCCGAACTTTCTTATAAAACAAGAAATGAAACTATAGGTCACATTAGCGTTATAACCGCAGATGATATAAAACGGTTACAAGCTTATAAGCTAAGTGATGTACTAAAATCTATAAAAATGTTTAATTATATGGATAACATTTACGGAGTGCATAATTTATCTTTGCTAACAGCTACAAATAGTGTAAGTAGTGCCGTTAGAATGTACTTAAATGACCATGAGATAAGTTCCGTATATACGCTTTCACCTTTTTTGGTATGGGATGATTTACCTCTTGATTTTGTTTCTCATATTGAAGTTTATTACGGTGAGGGCTCTTTGAGTTTGGGGCATGAGTCCGGAACGACTATAATTAAAATTTATACAAAACAACCTTCCAAAGAAAACGGCGGTCTTGTGCGAAGTTCAATATCATCAAAAAATGATAAAGAAACATCCGTCATGTACGGTTCAAGTACCTCAAAAGAGTGGTCTTATATGGTATTTGCTAATACTTCGCAACTCAAACACAAAGATTATATAGACGGCGAAAAAGTATCAAAAAATGAAGAGAATGAGTATGCTTATATCAATCTCCAAAAAGAGAATTTAAATATTGATTTTGGGTATGGATATACCAAAAAAGACCCTTTTGTATCTCTTGCAAGAGATATTAAGCCAAATAACGGTTATACATATTCAAAAGATTATTATCTAAATCTCACAAAAGTATTTGATGACGGAGTGAAATTTAATATAAGTTTTGACCAAAACGAGAGGGAATTTGAGCTTTTAAACGGTGAAGGTATTATGATGCTTCCGGTTATTAATCCTTCCAATTTATTTACTATAGCTACTACAATGCCTAAATATTATCAAGAAAATTTAACATTTAAAAAATACTATGCCTCCTTATCAAAAGAGTTAAATATTGGTAATCATAAACTTTTAGGAGCATTGACCTATAAGCAAAAAACATATGACACAAATAGTAGAAGTTACGTAGGTATGTTATTGAATAATCCATCACCTACAAATAAAGAGCTATTATCATCTTTTAGTAAAGAAGAGGTAGGCTCTGTGATGGTTGAAGAGTTGTATCGACTTAATGACTCAAATTATCTAATAGCAAACGGAAGGTTTGATTATTATCAAAGAGACGGTGGCTATGATAACCTACAAGAAAAAATGTTTCGTATCGGTCATATTTGGGAGATGAATGAAAACTTCGGTACGAAGGCATTTGTATCCCATACGTATTTCGCACCTTCATTTTATAACATAGATTTTGCATCAAAATCCAAAACTAATAACGGCAAAGATTTACAAAGTGAACCTGTAAAATATTACTCATTAGAAGGGGTATTAGCAGATGAAACAAATAGATTTTCAGCTATGTATATTCATCTTGAAATAGAGAAGTATTTTACTATAGATGAGAATTCTTTTGGATTTTATAATAGTGACCGAAGTGTATTGGGTGATGGATTGTTGCTTGAGTATGAAAAGATTTTTGAAAATAGCGACAAGTTTTATATCAATTACGGTGTAGTAAATTCTAATCTTGGTGTAAATTCTTCCAAAAATAGTATTGCTATGAGATATTTTGGTACTTTTGAAAAGTTTGATTATTTTGGAGAACTAATATATAAAAGCGGTTATAAACTTCAAGGTATTGATATAAAAGATGGGTATGACGTAAATATTGGGGTAACATACAATATATCAAAAGATTTAAGTTTTGCACTAAAAGGTGAGAATATTCTAGCAAAAGGTATCAAAGTACCATACAAAAACTATTCAACGGGTGAGTATAAAGCGCTAAAAAACAACAGTCCGAAAACTATACTTACAATGAAATGGAATTTCTAATGAGAAGTATAATATTTGTTTTGATGATTGCTTCTTATGTGTTTGGCGGTAGTTATGTATTTTTGATGGAAAAAAACCTAGATGAAAAAGAGCTTGAAGCAAAAATAGTTTCAAAAATAGGTCAAGATGCCTTAGGCAAAGAGGTATCGGTATATATTCCAAATGCAAATGATAATTTAAAAAATACATACAAAAAGTTTTGCAAAGTAGTTGATAATTGTAAAGATGCAGATTTGATATTTACTCCCTCATGTGAACTGGTAGAGAAAGAGTGTCAACCGCAAAACAAAATAGTATTAAGTTCCAATTATAAAGATTTTAAGAAAAATGAGAATATCTTAGGTGTGTTTTTTTGGTCAAAATCAAGACCTAATATTGTAATAAACGGTAATAGAATGAAAAAGTTTAATATCAAACTTCCAGATTCATATTCACAATTTATAGAGTAGGGCTATGTCAAAACGAGTTTTTATCAAAAATAATGCTTTTTATTTGACCGTTTTTATCGGTTTTATTATAACGGCTTTGATATTTCTTTTGATGGGGACGGTAAAGCTTGAAGAAAAGCTACATAATGAAATATTAAAAGTTTCCACAGACGATATAAAAGCAATATCAAATAATATGGCACAACATATAAGTAGTCTCTTAAAAGAAAAATATGGCGAAAACAAAAGTGATATAAAAGAGAAGGTATCGGAAGATACAATTTTACTAAACCTTATAGAAGGTGTTATTTCGCCTATACTAACTAAAAATATTAAATACTCATATATAGTTTACAAAGATGAAAGAGATATTTTTAGATATTTGATTGATGTATCTTATCTGGATAAAATGGAATTAGGACAGAAATTTGATGCAGATTCAAAAGAGTGGCTTGAGATTTATGATGTTAAAAAAAGTATAACTATTAATCATGAGGATATTAAAGAATTATCCATCTCCTATTTGACACCAGTTTTATATAACGATGAGGTTGTTTTTATTTTTGCAATAGATTTTTCTATAGATAAGATTATAGAAATCGCATCGATTGTAAACATAATACAATATGGCTTATTTGGCACAGTATTTATTATGATTTTATTTGTAGTTTTTTATATGTTGCAGTTGATTAAAAATTATAGAGTCAAGCAAAGTACCTATGTGGATGCACTTACAGGTGTGTACAATAGAAAATATTTGGAAGAATTTGAAAGATTTGTGAATCTTAACAACTACGTATTATGTGTACTTGACATAGATAAATTTAAAGAGGTAAATGATACTTACGGACACGATGTCGGCGATAAAGTTTTAAGGGATGTTGCAAAACTCATAGTGCGGAATTATAGGATAAATGAAGATGTACTTATAAGATACGGTGGTGAAGAGTTTTGTTTGTTTTTAAAAAAAGATAGATCATCCCAAATGAGTACATTGGCCGTTATTGATAGATTGTATAGTGAGCTGAAAAATACACCCTTTAGTGTTGGGCATGATAAGTTTATAAATATCACTTTATCGGTAGGTATCAATATGCACCCATACGAAAGCAGAAATTTTAATGAAGCTTTTAAACTTGCCGATGAAGCTTTATATCTTGCAAAAAAAGGTGGCAGGGATAAAGTTATTATATATCCTGATGTGGAATATGTGGTGGTAAATTCTTAGCTAGGTTTTATAATATTCTTTGTATTATACAAAAAATTTTTAAGGATTTGTAATGTTAGAACTTCTTATGATGGCTTATTGCTATTATCTGTTTATAAATGTATATGTATCTTTTATGCAGGTTGACTATGTAAAAAAAGCATTGAAACTCAAACCGGTCATTTTGGATAAGGAAAATTACAAATTAGCCGGTGAATATTCTGTCGAAAAAGAAAAACTATCCATAGTATCGTCAATGTATGATTTTATGATTTTTATATTATGGATATTTTACGGTTTGAAGTTTTTGGACGGTTTTGTTAGTATTGACAATAGCATATTAAAAACTGTTGTTTATATCGATTTATTTATCATCATAAACTGGCTTTTAGGGCTTCCTTTTAGTTTGTATATGACTTTTGTGATTGATAAAAAATACGGTTTTTCAAATATGACAAAAGAGCTTTATATAAAAGATACGTTAAAAAGCGGTGCTTTGTTTTTGATTTTCGGAAGTCTAGTTATAGGGGCTATTGCTTATATTGTAGATACTTTACCTATGTGGTGGATTTGGGGATTTGCATTTATTTTTGGAGTTATTATACTTATAAATATGCTTTATCCTGTGATTAGAGATAAGATGTTTGATAAATTTGAGCCACTAAAAGATAAAGAGTTAGAGGGTAAAATAGAGTCTTTATTGAGTAGCGTAGGGTTTAAAAGTAGTGGCGTATTTAGCGTAGATGCAAGTAAAAGAGATAACCGTTTGAATGCATATTTCGGAGGTCTTGGAAGTACGAAAAGGGTGGTTTTATTTGATACTTTGATACAAAAACTTTCCCATAATGAACTTTTGGCAGTATTAGGGCATGAGCTTGGGCATTTTAAAAACGGTGATATAGTCAAAAATATTCTCATGATGGGTGTAGTAATGTTTACATTTTTTGCAATTTTCGGAAATCTCGGCAGTGAGGTGTTTTTGACGTTGGGACTTGAAGA
>DISL01000039.1 GCA_002421845.1 Epsilonproteobacteria bacterium UBA6211
GCATTTATGATTTGAACTTAGGATTAACTAACTTTTTAATCTTCAATTTATGGTATTCCTAATACAAAAACCCAAACATCCAAAGCGGTATTTTATTTTTTTCCATAGAATAATCCGTATCGATAATTACATAACTATTTGGTACATTTTTCACTTGTGAGAAACTCTTATTTTTCCCACCTATCTCATAAATATTTCCATCAGCTACAAAATCACCTATATCACTATAATAAATAGTCTCGAAGCAACTTACAAAAAATGTCTCTCGAACAGTTCCAATATCTACTTCTACACCAAATTCATCAGCAAAAGTATAAAGTAAATTAGTATTTGCAAACAAAAGTTTATCCGGTTTTTTGGATATGTTTTTTGAATATTTTTTAATAGGTCGTATTAGCTTTGTAGCTTCTAATATATCTAAATATGTAGCAAGTGTTGGATGAGATATTCCAAACTCTCGGCATAGTTCAGCAATATTGACTTTAAATGGGACTTTTGCATAAATTAGTTTTGCAATAAATTTTTTGAAAACGCTTAAGTGAGTGTAATCAATTTTATTAAGTGAAGGGATATCTTCATTAATGATTTTCTCACAAGCATTAAAAAGTTTATTTTTATACTCTATCTCATCTTCTATAAAAAATGGATAAAAGCCTATATGCAGGTATCTTAAAAAGTTTTTATATAAAGTTGGATTTGACATCGCCAAAGTGGAACTTATTTCACTATTGTTTTTGAATATATCTTCAAGTGTTAATATGGGCAAATCTATATTACTATCAAGTTTTAAAAACTCCCTAAAACTTAGCGGTCTTACATATCTGATGACTGCTCTTCTACTTAAATCAAACTTTTCATGCAAAATATTTAGCATAGAACTACCGCTAAAACGGATAATAAGTTCAGGGAAACTATCATAAATGGTTTTTATCTCATTCGACCAGTTTTGATACTTGTGTATTTCATCGATTACTATAACTTTACCACCAAGTCTTACAAATTCATCAGCAATATCATAAATACTACTATTAATGATATAAACATCATCGGCACTAAAATAAAGATATTCAAATGGTTTGTAGTTGAGTTTTAGATACTGCAATAAAAGGGTTGTCTTGCCTACACCTCTTTGACCTATAAGACCTACAAGTCTGTTTTTGGAGTTTAGAATTTGAAGATATTGTTCTCTAACAAAGTCTAGTGTTGTGCTGTTGATATTTCTTATTTGCTTATTTTGAATATACTTTAACATATAAATATCCTTTAAAGTTTATTGCATTATATCATAAATATTTAAAGTACAGTTTAAACTATTGTATATATTTATTAAATAGTATTTTAACTTTATTATTCTAATAAATGTTTATTCAGTAAAAAAGAGTTACGTTTGATTATTATGGTATATATGTTTTGTATAGGATTATCAGATATAATACACTCTGTTATAGTATCATTATATATCTAATAGAGTTTAACACTATAGTTTATTACAATAATCCTATACCTATATAAGCGATTGCAGAAAAACAACCTAGATAAAAAGTAAATTTTAAAATCTTCTCGGTCAATGTGGCTTCTTTATTTTTAATAAAGCTCCAGCTTTCACATTTCTTACTTTTTCGATTTAAGTAGTTTTCTTTCTTAAAAAAAATATTTTGCATAACACCCTCACGTTTTTTTGAGTCGGTGATTGCGTAAACAGATAAGTTGAACAATCATCCTATGGCAACTCGGCTGTCTCACAATCAAGACCCGTGGCTTTCCGTCCCTACCTCACGATAGGTTTGGCTTTGACAATAAATTGAATTGTTATTTTAGTATGAGTTTTCTTAATTTATACTTAAAGAGTCAGAAAAAAGCTTCTGTTTGTTCATGAAGAATAATCTATGTACTTATTAATTCTATCTTTTCCAAAGAAATATCAGCTTGATAAACCATCACTTCGACACCTTTTGATGTGACTTCCATAAATTTCTCGTAGTATTTTTTATCTATCTCGTTTGCGATTCTAAAGGGAAGTTTATCGTTTCTTTGTATCACATACAACATAACTGCTCTATGCCCATCTTCAACCATAGATAAAAGCTCTTCAAGGTGTTTTGTTCCTCTTGAAGTAACTGCATCGGGAAATGCCAAAGTATCACCTATTCTTAGAGTAACGCTTTTTACCTCTACATAACATTTATTGCCTGTATTTGACTCTAAGAGAATATCAATTCTACTGTTTTTACCGTATTTTTGCTCAGGTTTGATACTATCATATCCCTTTAGTTCTTTTATTACGCCGTTTTGGATAGCCTCTATAGCTATTTTATTTGCATTTGAGGTGTTGGTACAGATTAGATTATCTTCTATTTTCGTAAGCTCCAAAGTATATGCTAGTTTTCTCTTATCGTTATCGCTTTTACTCACCCATACGTCACATTCTAGGGCTATGGTAGATGTCATAGCACCGCTATTTGGGACGTGGGCAGTTATTATCTCACCGTTATCAAGGGTAATATCGGCAAGAAACCTTTTGTACCTTTTTATCAGTTTTCCGTGTATAAGTTGTGGTAGTTTCATGGCTTATTATAGCATATTATGATACCATTTCAAAATGTTTGAGAATTATAATCTAGAAATACTTTTCCAAGATGACGCTATAGTCGTCATCAATAAACCTAGCGGACTTCTTGTCCATAAATCAATGCTTGACCCACATGAGATATATTTCGCGGTTGATATGCTAGAAGATCAAATCGGACAGAAAGTTTACTCCGTTCATAGAATAGATAGAGCAACTTCCGGGGTTTTGTTATTTGCAAAGGATAGTGAATATGCAAGGGTTTTAAGTGAACAGTTTGCAAATAATACCACACAAAAAACTTATCTTACCGTAGTTAGAGGATATATGCCTACTAACGGAATCATAGACTATCCCCTTTCAAGAAAACTTGATAAAATAGCCGATAAGGACTCATCAAAAGATAAAGATGCCCAAGAAGCTATAACGCATTTTAGGACACTTGCTACCGCCCAAGTACCTTATGCCGTAGGAAAATATGAACAAAGTAGGTATTCTTTAGTAGAGGCTAGTCCAAAAACAGGGAGAAAGCACCAAATCAGAAGACATATGAAACACCTATCACACCACCTCATCGGTGACACGAAATACGGTAGAGGAGAACACAATAAGCTTTTTAGAGAGGTTTTTAACTGTCATAGGATGCTTCTTCACGCTTTGAGCTTGAAAGTTGTTCATCCTGTGACAAATGAAGAAATGACGTTCAAAGCGCCCCTAGATGATACATTCAAATCCGTTTTCGATGCTTTGGAGTGGGAAGATTTTATCGTCTAGTTATTTACAACCGTTAGATTTACGTTTAACCACGATTGAATACCGCCCCTATACCACATAATCTTCTCTTGAGGATAACCCATTTTGATAAGTATATTCATAGCTTTGTTTGACTGAGAACACCATGCACCGTTGCAAAATAGGATTATAGTTTTTGCTCCGCTTAGATCAAATTTACCGTTGCCCAAATCCACAATGCCGAGTTTTTTTAGATTTGATAGATACTCTTCCATAAACATCTCATCTTTTTCCATCTCATCATAAGGTACGTTTACCGCTGTAGGTATAGTAAAATAATCATACCAAGACTTAGGTCTGCTATCGACTAACATATACTCTTGTGGGTTTGTACTTACTTTATTTTTAATAAAATCCAAAACTTCTAATTCTCCTACTGTTTTGATTTTGTCATTAAATGTTATAGGCTGGATAATACCTTTTGTGGTCACGAACTCTTTTTTACATAGTGGAGAAACTTCACTAGAAGCATATCTTGAACTCCAAAAAATCTCACTACTCATAGGTAAATCTATACATTCAGATGGAACTTCCCTTTGTACTATTACATTTACTTTTGAGCCGTCTTTTTTTGTATGAACCACCTCAAAACCGATATAAGGTAGATTGAGTAAAGCATCTGCAAATGCCAACAACGGCAATAATAAAATATATAAAACTTTCATAATTAACTCCTTATATAAATAAAATATTTACTCATACTATGATACAATAAAAAAGTTGAAAAGAAAAGGACTGTGTTTTGGATATATTATCTATTATTGTTATTACTTTAGCTATATCTTTGGGATTAAATATTATTTTAAAGA
This sequence comes from Epsilonproteobacteria bacterium UBA6211, assembly GCA_002421845.1. Classification (GTDB taxonomy): domain Bacteria; phylum Campylobacterota; class Campylobacteria; order Campylobacterales; family Arcobacteraceae; genus UBA6211. The sequence continues at coordinate 4,168 of DISL01000039.1, forward strand.
AGTTTAATATATCTCCTATTGTCGGTTATATTTTTACCGGTGCAATTATAACTTTTTTTGTGGATATGACTTCCATAGACAGCCACTATTTAGAGCAAGTGGCTGAATTTGGTATCGTATTTTTGATGTTTACCATAGGTTTGGAGTTTTCTATACACCATCTTAAAACAATGAAAAAAGAAGTATTCGTAATAGGAACTCTTCAAGTTTTGGTCACTGCTACTATTTTTGGTATGTTAGCACACTATATTTTCGGTATAAATACCGATACGTCTATCATCATAGGTTCTGCGATAGCACTTTCATCGACTGCAATAGTGCTAAAAATACTAAATGAAAACGGTGATATTCATAGACCTTACGGAAGAAATTCTTTGGGGATTTTACTTTTTCAAGATATAGCCGTAATCCCTATATTACTTATGATTTCGTTTCTTGCTAGTAGCGGAGGCTCATCCGTATCGTCATTACTGGTTCAAACTTTTGTATCAGGTTTTTTTGTTTTGGCGGTTTTATTTTTGCTAGGGAAATACGCGACAAGCAAGTTCTTATCTGCCGTGGTAGAGAGTAAATCTGAAGAGCTTTTTATAGCTTCTATCATACTAATAGTATTATCGGCATCTTTATTTGCCCATATGTTTGGTTTTTCTTACTCTTTAGGTGCATTTATTGCAGGTATGCTTATTGCTGAAACTAAATACAAACACCAAATAGAAGCAGACCTTGTACCTTTTAGAGATTTGTTATTGGGACTATTTTTTATTACCGTTGGGTTGCAACTAAATTTCAACTTTGTCGTAGATAACTTCTTTATCATTATAGGTCTAACCGCAGGGATACTACTACTAAAAGCTATTTTAATATTTATTGTCGTTAGAATATTTACATTTACAAAAAGGGCATTTAAAACAGCTTTAGCACTAGCTCAAGTGGGTGAGTTTTCATTTGCTATTTTTGCATTGGCAAAATCAAACGCACTTATAGATTCTCAAATCCTTCAAATACTTATTTCCGTAGTGGTTGTTTCTCTTATATTCACCTCTTTGACGGTAAGATACGTAAGGGAATTTACAAACTTTTTTTATAAACAAAGAAGTGAGATACTAGACGAACCTATAGTAACCGCAGAGATAAGTAACCATATAATAGTATGCGGATACTCTTTGCTAGGTCAAAAGATAGTAAAACAACTTAGAAAAAAAGATATACCTTATATGGCTATTGATCAAGACCATACACACGTAGATAGAGGAAAAGAAAACGGTGATGTGGTGTTTTTCGGAAATGCTGCTTCAAAAACTATTTTAGAATCAATGTTCATCAAAAATGCTATGGCGGTAATAATAGCCATAGACAATGACGATAAAGTAAGACTAATCTGTGAAGCTATCAAATCAATAAGCCCACATATACACATTATAGTAAAAATATCTCATCAAGCACAAATCGATGATTTAAAAGAGATGGGGGTAAGTGACTTCGTAAATGAAAATGAAAGCGTTGCAAAACTGCTGGTAAGTAAAGCTATGAAGTGTGATTTGTACTAAAAAGTACAAACCACCTGTCATTATAAAGAGAGTTTTTTGATATTTGATAGGGAAATTAGATGTGCCGTAATAAGAGGTATTGCTCCTCTTTTGCATAAATCACCTTTTTTCTTCTCATTTAGATTTTTGAGTTTATCTTCGTTTACGACAAAAAAACCGTTTATTGTTATTGTTTGGTTAGACGGTGTTTTGACACTAGCACTTTTTTGTTCTAACAACTCCAATTTTTCAAGTTCTGCAACAAACTTTGAGGTGGATAGTGCATCTGCTTGGAAATTTGTAAGAAATCTCAATGTAGCATTTAAAAACTCACTGTTATTACCCTTGTCATCAAAAAACGCTTTTGTAGGGTTTTCATCTTTTGTTGTTTTGTATGTACTATCATAAGCCAAAGCCAATTTATCTTTATCTGAAACAAAAACAAAAGGGTATCTTCTAATAAATGCAGGGATATATTTACCGCTTTTCCAATTACCGGCCTCATCGACACACAGGTTTTCTTTCTCTTTTAATCCTAGCATTACGGATGCAAACCATTCGTTTTTTGCATCTTTTGCAAAAAGTATAGGATAGTCCTTACACGCTTCAAAAAACTCGCTAACGGTTACCAAACAATTACTAAGTTCCTTTGAAAAACTATAATCAACCAAATCTTTAACGGCACCGTTTTTATGCTCGACACTGTTTATTAACTCTATACTTTTGTACATTTTATCCTCTTTTATCTGATAAGTATTAAAGGCTTTGAACTATTTTGAAGCATCTTGGAAGTAAAACTACCGAATATTGCACTTCTTATTTTGCCATGGCTAAAAGCACCCATTACGATAGCATCTATATCGTTTTCACTTTGGAACTTCAATAACTCGTTTAAAGGCTCACCTTTTAGTGATATAAGCTCAATATTTAGTTTTGTATCATGCAAAATCTCGGCAGCCTGTGCAAGGAGCATTCTTGACTTTCTTTCATCATCACATACATTGACCACATATCGTCTTACGTCGGCTTTAAAAAGGGGTGATTTGACTATTGACTGTAAAGCCTTAATGGAACTTGTACTACCGTCATAAGCCATAAGTATCTTATTTATAGGTCTAAACTCTTGGTTTACAATCAAAGTAGGTACTTCTATATTTCTGATTATCTCTTCTATTTGTTCACCTACGATATGGTTTCCTTGAGAATCTTTACCCCTTAGTCCTACAATAAGAAGTCTTATTTTATCTTGCAATTCCGATAAATTATCATACAATTTACCGTGTCTTTGAGATGTTATTACACTATGCAAACCTTGATTGGTTGCTTTTTGCTTTAACGTCTCTAAAAGTTCTTTCCCTTGAGTTATAAGAGTCTTACTCTCTTTTTCATCTTCGTTAGAGAGTTCTTCTAAAAGCTCATCTTTTTCACCTAGTCCGATATTGCCGGAAAAATCAATTTTACTAGACTTGTGTGAGTGTTCAACCGTATTTAGTAATTTTAGGGGTATTTTAGTATTTTTTGATATATCTATACCGTACTCGCAAACTGCATTTGAAAACTTAGAACCGTCAACACAAGCAAAAATTGCCTTTTCCACCGCTGCCATACTAATGACCTCCCATGACTTTTTCTATCTCTTCAGGCTTATCATGAACTCCGAATCTATCAATAATAGTTTTACTAGCTTCATTTTGCCCGATTACTTCGACTCTTACACCGTCACGCCTAAATTTCATAACAGCTTTGTCAAGGGCGTAAACGGCAGAGATATCCCAAAAATGAGCTCTATTTAAATCAATAATAACTTTATCTAAAACTTCCTTAAAATCAAAGGTTTCATAAAATTTATCTGCACTATTAAAAAATACTTGCCCTACAAACTTATATGTTTTTGTATTTGTAGTCTCATCGTATAATATATCACAATACATAAAATGGCTGATTTTGTTTGCAAAAAAGAGTGATGCTAAAAGTACACCTGTAACCACACCTAGAGCTAGATTATGAGTGCCTACCGTTACTGCAACTGTTCCTAACATTACTATATTTGTAGATAAAGGCAATGTTTTAAGCCCTTTTATAGAACCCCAATCAAAAGTACCTATAGATACCATTATCATAACCGCCACCAATGCTGCCATAGGGATAATAGAGATAATATCGCTCAAAAATACAACCATAATAAGAAGGAAAAATCCGGCGACAAAAGTAGAGAGTCTCCCTCTTCCACCTGATTTAACATTTATAACAGACTGCCCTATCATAGCACACCCTGCCATACCGCCTATACATCCACTTGCTATATTTGCTATACCTTGACCTTTTGCTTCACGATGTTTGTCGCTTTTGGTATCGGTTAATTCATCTACTATGGTAGCCGTCATAAAAGACTCTAGTAAGCCCACTATCGCCAAAGCAAAGGCATAAGGGAAAATTATCTGCAAAGTCTCTAAATTCATAGGAACGTCAGGCAATAAAAATATAGGCAAAGTATCGGGAAGCTGACCCATATCACCTACCGTTCTTACATCCCAGCCCGATATTACCGTAAAAATAGTAATCACTACTATGGTAACCAACGGCGAGGGAAGAAGTTTCCCAATTTTTGGGACATAAGGGAAAAGGTATATAATACCGAGTCCTACGGCAGTCAAAGCATACACATGCCACGTTACGTTTGTAAGTTCAGGTAATTGAGCCATAAAGATAAGTATTGCAAGGGCATTTACAAACCCTACCACAACCGCACGAGCCACAAAACTCATCAATTTTGCAACACCTATAAACCCGAGTATTATTTGAATAAAACCAGTCAAAATAGTAGCAGCCAAGAGGTATTCTAGTCCGTGTTCTTTTACCAAAGTAACCATAACCAAAGCCATAGCACCGGTTGCGGCACTAATCATACCTGGACGTCCACCTACAAAAGAGATAACAACAGCTATACAAAAAGAGGCATAAAGCCCAACCTTTGGGTCAACCCCAGCTATAATAGAAAACGCTATCGCCTCGGGAATTAGTGCAAGTGCTACAACTAACCCTGATAAAACATCACCCCTTATATTTCCAAACCAATCATTTTTCGTAGATAATAACAAAAATCCCCTTATTGCTAAAACATTATACTAATAATTTCAAATGTAGCCAAAGCCAAAAGCCCTGCAAAAAAACCTGCTACGATATCATCGCCCATGACACCCAAACCGCCTTTTACTTTTGCATCTATTTTGCCTATAATAGAAGGTTTTTTAATATCAAGGATTCTAAAATAAACAAAACCCAAAATAGCAATAGGAATCAAAGCAAACTCACTATTTGCAACCATAGAAAGACAAAGCCACATACCCGCTAGTTCATCTATCACTATCTCGCTATTGTCGTGTGTTGAAGTTTCAAGTTCATATTTGTCTATCTCTTTTACCGCAAGGATAGATACTAAAATAGTAAGCAAAAATAAAGTAGTAGCAGAACTAATATAAAGTACGACAAATCCCAAGACAAGTGCTACCAAACTCCCTACCGTACCAGGAGCTTTTGGACTAAGTCCGCTATAAAAAAGTGTTAAAAAAGCTTTTCTCATTTTTTCTTTTCAACTCCCAGTTTTTTTCGTTTTTCCCAAAGAGATTTTCTACTAATACCAAGCTTTTTACTAAGTTCAGTATCGGGATATTTGTCTTGAAAAGTATTTACGACAAGCCTTACGTATTCGTTGATAGTCATAATATTGTCGTTTGCTATTATCTGATTTGAATTTTTGAGTTCAATCTTATCATATATAAAATCAGGCTCATTATCAAGAGACGAAATAACTACGTTTAATCCATCCAGTGATTTTTGTAACATATCTTTTAGAGATTTTTTCAACGAGTGGAAATCAATCATATAGTACAACGTATCTTTGTTTAGCTCTTTTATCTCTTGAACTATATTTACCTTTGAAAGCGGTATTATTTTTATAGGTAAATTCGACTTTTTTGCTATCTCAAAAAATAGTTTATCGCTATATTTTTGATCGTTTGTTTCTACCAACACAGGTAATTTGTGGTCATCTAGTTCACACTCTATACCGTCAAATACCGTATCAAAATATTTTTGATACAAACAAATCTCTTTTTGCATTTTATTAAATACTTGATAGTGATGGATTTTTCGTATAAGCTCATCCATCATAAACGGTTTTTGAACATAATCTTTTGCACCTAGTTTGATAGGAGAGCCGACGGTAGCGTCACTTATGTATGTAACAAACAAAATAACGATAGAATCTTTGTAATGTTTTATAACATCATCACAGTTTGTCGTATGAAGATTCATAGAAAGCAGTACGGTGTCATAGTGTTTTTGTTTGTCAACTTCACCAAAAGAGGTAAAATGTTCACACGCATGTCCCTCTTCAAATAATCTTGAAGATAGTTTTTGTGCTAGATAAATTTCATCTTCTAAAATAAGTATTTTCATTGTTGTGTCCAATCATGGTATTTTAATGTTGCATTGCTAATTACCGCTACACCCTCTCCCCTACCTATAAATCCAAGCTTTTCCGCCGTTGTCGCTTTTATATTTATGAAGTTAGGCTCGATTTGGAGAAGTTTTGTAAGTGAACTTTTAATCTCATCTTTGTATGGTGAGATTTTTGGTTTTTGTGCCACTATCGTCACATCTACGTTTACTATATCAAATCCTACGTTACCTATAAAAGTAACTATCTTTTCAAGCAATATTTTTGAATCAATCCCGCTATATGCCATATCAGTATCAGGGAAAAACTCACCTATATCACCTGCTCCTGCAGCTCCTAAAAGTGCATCTATAAGTGAGTGAATAAGTACATCACCGTCACTATGAGCCTTAAATCCGTAACCACACTCAATATACACTCCCCCTAAAAACATCTTTTTGTTCTCTTCAAAAGGGTGTATATCAAATCCGTTACCGTTTAGATATACCAAATCAGGCTTTGCAAGGCACCCTACATCACCCAAATCATTTTCAAAAGTGATTTTCTTTGATTTTGTGGAACCGGCTATGTATTTTACCGTTCCGCCTGATGTTTTAATAGCACTGCTATCATCGGTAAAGGTATAGCTCGTTTCTATGGCTTTACGCAATTTATCACTATCTGAAAGCTGAGGGGTTTGAATAAGCTTGGTTTTATCTCTATCTATCGTAAGTCCGTCATATACCACGGTATCGCTTACGTCCAAAGAAGGGACGATACAATCTGCATTGTCTTTGTTCTCTATCAAATCAAGTATTACCTCTTGAGGCACACAACTTCTAGCCACGTCCGTAACCATCACATAGCGTGTATCAACTTTACCCAAAGCATTTCTCATAGAGTCTTGTCTTGTGTCACCACCTGCAACATATATAAACTCTGATGAAAAGTTACGCATATAGCCTACCTCATCGCCATGTCCTACTATTATAACTTTTTCAAATTTATAATAAGATGATAGCTTTTGGCTCACAGCCAACCAAAGAGGCTTATTGCCGACTCTAAGCCACTGTTTCTTGACACTTTTGCCAAATCTTGTGGAGTTTCCAGCACACAAAACAACTAATGTTATATCAGACACAGCTTTCCTTTAAAATATGATACTTATGTGTAAAAAAGTATCATATTGTATCAAAAAGTAACTTAAAATTCAAGAAAGTATAAATTTTGTAACTTATAACGATTATTTATTT
>DISL01000074.1 GCA_002421845.1 Epsilonproteobacteria bacterium UBA6211
CTTGGTATGCCCATATAATAGGCTTCGCTATAGGGTGGGTTTTGGGCTATATTTTATAATAAATCTATATAAAAAGAGTACTCGTGAGCTAGTCCGTCTATCCCAAAAGATGGGAAAATAGTAATCTCACCTTCTATCTCTTTGCCCTCTTTTGTGATGAAGTTGGTCAGTGTAGATATGGCTTTTTTATATCTAATAGACTCTGCCATAACTTTTTGAACTGCACTTGAACTAGATACGAATTGAGCAAAATTAATACCTTCTACTTCTTGTTTATCATATCCGAAATACTCCAAAAATTTTACCGATACAGATGATATAACACCGCTTGAATTTGTTTTGAAATTCGGTACGTAGCTATCTATAATAACCCTTTCAAAATCAAGTTGAGTTTTGAGAACATCTATATTTGATTCCAAACTTTTAATATCACTGGCTACAATGGTATTTTTAGACACTAGTGCTTTTGCTATTTTTTGGGTATTTAATAGATTTTTGTATTTTGCAACCACTTCAGTGATAGCAATAGCAAGTTCTTTTACTTTTAGAGGTTTTGTCACATATTTGCTTACGTCTAATTCTAAAGATTTTAATAGATAATTTTCGTCTGTAAAAGCCGTAGTAATCACGATAGGTACTTGCGGGTCAATTTTGTGGATTTCTTCAGACATCTCAAGACCGTCCATATTCGGCATATTTATATCACTTACGACAACATCGATTTTATCTTTGTTTGATTTATAAGCTTCAAGTCCCTCTTGTCCATCACTTGCTACTATAGTCTCTTTGAAAAGATTTTGAAACATAGCTTTTGTTTGTTCTCTTATTAGATAATCATCTTCTACATAAAGTACAGTAATAGTTTTTAAAACATTAATATCAAGTGACATAATCAACTCCATTTCTTAAATAAAAATTAAGACCACATAATGGTATCATTTCTAAGCTTGATTTTTGTTTAAAACAAGCTATCTTGTGCCTGAGGTGGCGTAAGTCTAAAAAGCTCATAGCTTTTGACCGTAGCTACCCTACCCCTTGCAGTTTTTTCTATATATCCGTTGGCTATTAAATACGGTTCTATGGCATCTTCAAGAGTTCCCTCATCTTCGCTAAGAGCTGCAGCTATAGTGCTAAGCCCCATCGGTTTGCCTCTGTTTTGGATAAGAAGCTCTAGAAGTTTTAAGTCCATCTCATCAAAACCTCTATCATTTACCCCTAGCTCATCAAGAGCATATTGGCATCTTTTAAGTTTTATGGTATCTTCATTTTCTACTTCTGCAAAGTCCCTCACCCTTCGAAGAAGTCTTAAGGCTATCCTCGGTGTTCCCCTACTTCGTCTTGCTATCTCGTGACTAGCATCTGCTAATACCGGTTTTTCTAACTTCACGGAAGCTAATTCTACGATTTTTGCGAGTTCTTTCGGCTCATAAAACTGCATCCTAAAGTGCATACCAAATCTCTCTCTTAGAGGGTTTGTTATCATCCCTGCTCTTGTGGTAGCCCCTATTAGAGTAAATCTCGGTAAATCTATCTTGACGGTTTGAGCTGCCGGTCCGCTACCTATAATAATATCAAGGCGATAGTCCTCCATAGCAGGATAAAGTATCTCTTCAACCGCTGGACTTAGACGGTGTATCTCATCTATGAAGAGTATGTCACCTTCGCTTAGATTTGTCAAAATTGCCGCTAAATCACCGCTTTTTTCTATCATAGGAGCAGCAGTAACTTTGATATTTGCACCCATTTCATAACTAATAAGGTGTGCTAACGTAGTCTTACCAAGCCCCGGAGGTCCAAAAAGCAAGATATGATCAAGTGCTTCAACCCTTTTTTTACTAGCATCTATAAATACTTTGAGGTTTTTTTTGATTTTTTCTTGCCCTATGTATTCATCCCATTTTGATGGTCTTAGGCTTACTTCATTTTTCTCGTCAAAGCTTATTTTTTCTATATCTACAAGGCGTTCCATTAATAAACCTCATTTTCATCAGGAAATGAGCCGTCTTTTACGTTTTTCATATACTCTTTTAGTCCATTTTGGAAAAGTGTAGCACCATCAAGGTATGTTCTTACAAATTTTGGTTTGAACTCGGTATTTAGTCCAAACATATCGCTCCATACAAGCACTTGACCATCCGTGTCGCTTCCTGCACCTATACCTATAGTAGGTATTTGTACGGCTTGTGTGATAGCTTTTGCAGCTTCAGGCTTGACCCCTTCGATAACGATAGCAAACGCTCCTGCTTCTTCTACAGCTTTGGCATCAAGGATAAGCTTTGCTATATTTGCTTCATCTTTGCCCTTTATCTTGTATCCGCCCTCACTTCTTACAAACTGCGGCATAAGTCCGATATGTCCCATTACCGCTATTGAGTTGGTCGTAAGAGCTTTGATGATATGAGCTTTTTCAGCTCCACCTTCTATTTTGACTGCTCCTGCGTTTGTTTCTTGATAGACTTTGATACAGTTTTGAAGAGCAGTTTGTTCATCCGTATAAGTACCAAAAGGCATATCACACACTACAAAAGTATCCTTTGCACCGCTACAGACCGCTTTTGTGTGGTAAATCATCTGTTCGACCGAAGCACTAAGAGTATCTCTTGCACCGCCGAAACTCATATTTAAGCTATCGCCTACAAGCAGTATATCAGCCTCACAAAAAAGATTTGCAAATAGTGCATCATAGGCTGTAATCATAGCAATTTTTTCTTTCCCTTTCATTGCTTTTAGCGACGATACTGTTTTTTTCATATTAAAGTTCTCCATAGTTTATCAGTTTTCAATATAAGATTAGATACAATATTGTATCGAAAATTAATTAATGTAGGATAAATATTTTGAAGAAACTTGTAGGATATATAACCTCATCTATGCCTAACAACTCTTTTACCGTGGATTTGGCACTAAGTCTAAAAGAAAACGGCGTAGATATACTAGAACTTGGCATCCCTTTTTCTGACCCTGTGGCTGATGGTCCCGTGATAGAAAAGGCAAATTTGATAGCACTTGAAAATGGATTTAAAATCAAGGATTTGTTTGAAGTATCAGCTCAGATAGCACCTCATATAGATACTTTGTGGATGGGATATGCAAACCCTTTTTATCACAAAGGTTTTGAGCATTTTTGTCAAAAAGCTAAGGAGTTTGGAGTACAAGGGTTTATCATTCCTGATTTGCCATTTGAAGAGTCTTTGAAGTATCAAGATATGTTCAAGTCATACAACCAATCTCTTATCAACTTCGTAGCTCCTACCGATACAAAAGAGAGGATAAAACTTGTCACTCAGAATAGTTCAAAGTTTATATATCTTGTGGCATATACTGGAATTACGGGAAGCGGTAAGCAAGAAGATTTGAGCGAAGTAATAGCAAATATAAAAGAGTATTCAAAAGACCCTGTGTATATCGGTTTTGGTGTGGATGAAAACACAGCCAAAGAAAAAGCCAAAGGGGTGGACGGCGTAATAGTAGGAAGTGCTTTTGTAAAACATCTTCTTGATACTACTCTTAGCAACAAAGAAAAAATAGCAAAAATCTCATCTATCGCAAAACAAATTAAAGAGGATATCAATAGCTAGAGGATACGATATGGCAACAACAAAAGATGAAATACTAAAAAGAAGTAAACAACGGGCTAGTCAAATAAGCATACAGCAAGTTGATATATCAGAAAAAAGTAGTTCATTGGCAAGTAGCCTATCTCCTCTCGAATCTTGGGAATTAGTCTCTAAAATAGCAAGAGAAATGTATTTTTTATCTACAAACAAAATAGCTGACTACAAAGTTAATAAAAGTGTGGTTAGAATAATACATAGTAGTGCTAAAGGGTCATAAATTGTACTTAACACAGGATTATCAAGATATTATAGAACTTTTTAATATAAATAAAGTCAGATATTTAGTAGCTGGTGCTTATTCTATGGCTGTCTTTGGATATGCAAGAAGTACTTATGATATTGATTTATGGATAGCAAAAGATGATGAAAATATTGCAAAGGTAATTAACTCTTTAGAGGAATTTGGCGTTCCTTTTGAAATAGATAAAAAAGATTTACAAAAAGCAAATAATGTTATTCAAATTGGTATTATTCCAAATCGTATAGATATTCTTACCGATATTGATGGTGTAATTTTTGAAGATGCTTGGGCAAATAGACAAGTAAAGAATTTAGGAAATATACAAGCTAATATTCTTGATATTAATGATATTATAAAAAATAAAACAGCTAGTAATAGACCAAAAGATAATATAGACTTGATTGAACTAAAAAAACTACAAAATTCAGTAACTAAGAAATGCTGATATCCCTCACCTTTGACAAAGCCAAATCAAATTCATAATCTGAAATAAGCTCTTTTATCTCATCAAAGCTACTTTGTATAGTCACATCAAAATTAAATCTCATAAGCTTATCCAAGGCAGGTTTTATGATTTTCGGTCGTTTTGTTTCTAGTGCCAGTTTCAACTCTTCAAGTAGATTTTTTAGCGTATCTTCGTCTATGCTCTCACGTATTGTTTCCGTATCAACTTTTTCAAAGTTTTTTTCTATCTCCTCGCAAACTACTTTGAGTTCATCTATCATCTCTTCCAAAGTCTTTTGATTCGGTTGTTCCTCCAACATACAAGAGAGTTCATATACTCTAGTAGCCCCTATCGTTCCACTTAGACCTTTGAGGGTATGAAGTACATATCCAAAATCATCATCGTCTAACTCTATTTTGAGTTTTTTATACTCTTGTGCAAATTTCAACACAATCCTAGTATAAAGCTCCAAACTACTTATTCTACTTGGTACTACACTTTTAATATCCAAATATCGAAGTGCCGGAAGATTTATATCTTGTATATTTGATTTTATTATAGAGTTATTATTTGACATATATTTTATAAGTATTTCAAACAATAAATCTGCTTCTATCGGTTTATTTAGGTGTTCATTCATACCGACTTGTTTTGATTTGAAAGCATCTTCTTTGAGAGCATTTGCACTCAAAGCAATAATAGGTATATTTTTATCAAATTTTCTTATTTGTCTAGTAGCCTCGTAGCCGTCCATCAAAGGCATTTGTATATCCATCAAAATAAGCTCATAAATATTTTTTTTGGCTTTGAACTTTTCTATCGCTTCTATGCCGTTTGTTGCTATATCTACAATGATTCCGCTAGGTAACAACATACCTGATAGAACTTCTTGATTTAAAGTATTATCCTCTACGACCAAGATATATTTACCGCTTAGCATAGAAAGCTCTTGTTTTAAATGTTTTTTATATATAGTTTTATGCTCAAAGTCATCATAACTGATTTGTTTTGGCTCTTGTTCAAGTAAATCCACTTCAAAAATAAACTCACTCCCTAAGCCTAACTCACTTTCTACCCATATAGTTCCATTCATCATCTCAACAAATTGTTTACTTATCGCAAGTCCAAGCCCTGTCCCTCCAAATCGTCTTGTGGTGGTATTGTCTGCTTGAGTAAAAGAGTGAAAAAGCTTCTCTATTTGCTCTTTGGAAAGCCCTATACCCGTATCTTTAACCCTAAATCTATATCTATCTTTGCGTACTTTTTCTATAAATATCCCTATTTCACCACTATTTGTAAATTTTACTGCGTTTGTCGCTAGGTTTATAAGTATCTGAGTAAGTCGTAAAGGGTCACCGAAAAGGTGCATATTGATACTTTGGTCATACCCTACCACAAACTCCAAATCTTTTTCTTGAATTTTAAATTCTACTATATTTACCACATTTTCTATAATATCATTCAAATCAAACTCTATATTTTCAAGTTCTAGTTTACCGGCTTCAATCTTACTAAAATCAAGAATATCGTTTATTATCCCAAGTAATGAATTGGCAGCACTCTCTATTTTGGTTATATAATTCAACTGTGTAGTATCAAGATGAGTGTTTTTCAAAAGATAGGTCATACCTATGATAGCATTCATAGGAGTTCTTATCTCATGACTCATATTTGCCAAAAATTCAGATTTGGCAGATGTTGCCGATTCTGCTTTGTATTTTGCTTCTTGAAGCTCTTGTTCTACTATTTTTCTATTTGTTATATCTCTTGCCGCACAAAACAGTGTAGGTACTCCACCTATTTCTACACCTACCGCATTTATTTCCACATTGATTATTTTGCCGTCTTTTCTTTTATGCAATGTTTCAAAAGTAGTGCAACATCCTATTAGTTGAGGGATATGGTCGATGGATTCTATCGGGGAATATTTCACATCCCAATCCTTTACTTTGAGTTGTTTTGCTTCCTCATAGGTATAACCCAACATACTACAAAAAGCTTCATTAGCTTCTATCAGATTGCCGTTTATATCAAGTACATGTATCCCGTCACCTGATGCTTGTAACAATGTTTCATATTTTTTTGCCTCTTCTTGAGCCTTTTTTCGATGTGTTATATCCCTTGAAGCACAAAGCAATAACTCTTTACCGTCTATATCGACTTTGACAGCATTTATTTCAACATGTATTATAGTGCCGTCTTTTTTTCTATTGAGGGATTCAAATGTAGGATTGGCTTCCGTGTTGTCAGGGAGATTATCTACAAATTTGATAGGCTTATATTTCAAATCCCAATCTTTGACGTGCATACCTTTCATCTCTTCATATCCGTATCCTAGCATATTACAAAAAGACTCATTGTATTCTACTAGCTGACCATGATTATCTATGATATGTATCCCGTCACCTGCTGCTTTGAGCAACGACTCAAACTTCTTACTCTCTTTGATACGTTGTTCTTCATGCTTTAGTTTTTGGGTTATATCTATAGCCATAGATACCACTTCTTGGAGCGAATCTTGACTTTTGGGTAATATAGAACTATACCATTCACATACTATAATATCACCGTTTTTTGTCAATATTTCATTTATCGTGTGTATTTTGTTTTTTTCAAACAACTCTTTGGCACTGTTTAGAATATCATCACGATTTTTAGGAGGTATTAGAAAATCAAGGAAATTTTTTCCCATAACTTCCTCTTTCGTCCAACCGAAAAGTTTTACTGCTTGGTTGTTCCAATCCGTTACCGCAAACTTTTCATTCCAAACGACCGCAGGAGATGCAGCCTCTTCAAAAAACATTCTGTGTCTTATTTCATTGGTCATTTTATTACCTAAATGTTATTTTGTTTCTACCGCTTGTTTTTGATTCATAAAGTGCCAAATCAGAGTTTTTTAGGAGTTCATCTATGGTTTTAGAATCTTGTGTTTTTGATGTAGCACCTATGCTGATGGTAAATTTGATTTTAGTATCATTATGTTCTACTACTAAATTTTCAATAGATAATCTGATATTTTCCAATATTTCCAAAATAGCCTTTTTGTCCATATCTTTTAGTAACAAAACAAACTCTTCACCGCCTATTCGTGCGAAAATTGCATCGTGTTGTCGTATAACTTGGCTTATTGTTTGTGTTGCTAGTTTGATGACCATATCACCCACATCGTGACCGTAAGTATCATTTACTTTTTTAAAATAATCTATATCTATCATAGCCATAAAAATATCGGTTGGAGTTTCTTTAAATACTGGAATAGCTAATTCAAAAAACTTTCTTCTGTTGTAAATACCAGTCATCGAATCCCTTGAAGCTAAAAACTCAAGGTTTTCTATTGTTTGTTTGAGTTTGAGCTGAGTTTTGACTCTTGCTATGACTTCTGCTTTTTTTAGAGGCTTACTAACATAATCATCAGCCCCTGCTTCATAGGCTTTGGAAATACTCTCTTCATCTGTTTTTGCCGTAGTGAAAACAATAGGGATATGCTTTGTTTTTGTATTGTTTTTTAATATTTGACACACTTGGAAACCATCTAATTCAGGCATCACAATATCAAGCAACACAAGAGCTATATCCTCCTCATCTATCACTTGCAAAGCTTTCTGACCGCTTGTAACAGGTATCACATCATAATCACTCAAAATATCTAGTATAATATCAAGATTTTCTTTTTTATCATCTACCGCCAAAATCGTAGGGCTTTTTATCAACATTATTTACCACCTCTTTTAATGGTTTTGTATAACAATATTGTAACAAAAAAAAGTTTATATATAATACTTTTATAGAAAATTTATTTAAAGAAAAAGATTTTTTATGGAAAAGCTTATATTTTAATTAGTAAAGTTTCGTTTTGGCGTTTGGGGTCTGTCCCTATTTTTTCCCATTTTTTTTCAAAACTCATTTGGACAAAATAAAATTATCACAACTTATAACTTCAACATCTTCATATTGTTCATTTGTATCATAGGTTATAAGAATTTTTTGTAAAGTATCCAAAGAATCAAAATATCTAAAAGCATTTAATTCTCTTTTTTTTGTACTTTCATCATCTATGTTAAAAGCAACTTGATACAAACTTTTATTACTAAAAAAATCTATCTCATATTTATCTTTTAGATATGTGAGATTTTCATCTTTTGCATATAAAAAATTAAATACCAAATTTTCAAGACTCACTCCAAAGTTTCTATTTGAAGAAATAGATAAATTTAAAAAACCGTTATCATTAAGATATATTTTTTTAGCAGATTTTATTTGTTCACTTAATTTATTATGATGATTAGATATTTGACTAATCAAAAAATTATCTTCAAAATAAGTTATATAATCTTTTACCGTTTTTGCATCTATCCCTAGTTTACTTGATAAAGTAGAATAATTTACCGTATTTGTAGTATTTGAAACTACATAAAAAAACATATCTCGAATTTGTGAAGAGTTTTTGATATTGTATCTTGGAACTATATCTTTAAGAATTATGTCTTCTGCGATATTTTTTAAAATCTCTTTTTTTATCTCCTCGTTTTCATTGGAAATAACCGAGAAATATCCTCCCCATTTCAAATACTCATCAAATGCTCTTTTTATATCAATTTTATTTTTTGTGATGAGAAGTTTTGAAGAAATATCAATATTTTTATATTGTAAAAACTCTTTAAAATTGAAACTATAAAGCCTAAGTTTTAAAACTCTTCCCGTTAAAACAGTTGCATAATTTGAAGTGAGCAGTGAAGAATTTGAACCTGTGATAATAAACTTAATATTACTATTTTCATATTTTGATTTGATAAAAACTTCCCAGTTCTTGAAAATCTGTATTTCATCAATAAAAAAATATATTTTTTTTGAAATATCAGGATTTGCTAACTTTACATACTCATCAAAAATCTTTTCTAAGTAAGACGCTTCTTCTTTAAATGGTATAAAAGCAGGTTTTTCTAAATTTATAAAAAATATATTTTTAGCCTCTACCTCTTTTAATAACTCTTTTATCATAAGTTTTGCTAAAGTGCTTTTCCCAACTCTTCTTGCCCCAATGATTGCTAAAATCTCTTTTGTATGCAAAAAATCTAATGCTTTGACCAATAACTCACGAGTTGTAAAATCATCATAACAAGCACTGTCAAACCAATGTTTATTGTCTTCTAAAAGAATTGATTCCATATTTTATAACCTTTATCGGGAATGTATTCTATATTATATCATATTTTTAGCAAAATAATTCTAATATTTAGTGGTTAAGTTTCAGTAGCTAAGTGATGTTGTGATAAGATATTATTGAATTACTGTAGATTTTGAGGTGTTTTTGTGTTGTTTGATTTTGGGATATTATCTTATCTTTGTGATTGTTAGGTAGTAAAGTAAAAAACTCTGAACCTAGTTGTTTGTTTTGGTGTTTGAGGTATGTCCCCATTTTTTCATTTTTTTATGCAACTTCTTGGATACTAAAAAGTGAGTTGTTTTGTTTTGCTTTTATGTATAAAGATTCTGCACTAAGTTCTAATCCATTTTTCCAACATAATGCCCCAAAATCTATAAAACAAGATTGAAAATACTTTTTATCTTGTAACGGAGAAGTTAAAATCGTTTTTGTATCTATCAAATATTTAAAATCTAAAACAGCATATGTAGAATCTGAAAAAAATAGTTTTAAACTATAATCTTCTAGTGGTACTATTTTGATAAGATTAATCATAATCTGCTCCTTGTATTTTTTCTAATGGTTCAAATTTTTGTGCCAATTCCCAATCATGTTTTAGCTCATCTTGATGTAACATAATCCATTCTTTTACTATATTACAAGCTTTTCCCTTTATTATTTCACCAGTTATCAATTTGTGGTCTGTCCTCATTTTTCTATAGACTAAGACTTTCGTTAATAACTTTATTAAATGTATTAAAATAACCATCTGAAATATTACCTAAAACATCATTTTTCATATTAAGTCGCACATCTTTTAAATAATCATTCGTTTGTATTTCCACTATCAGGTTATTAATATTTTCTGGATTATCTAAAATATACAAAGATTTAGAAGAAGTAAAATCTTTATTTATTCTTTCATGAATTTGCTTTTGTGAGTTTGTTAATATCATTGGTTTTTCAGTATATAAAAAATCACTTATTACACTTGAAATATCAGTAATCATCAAATCGCATAGATTCATATAATCATATATTGAATTATTAAAATCAATGAACTGAATTTCACTTTCTTTAGCTATATTAATCATTGTCAAATAATATTCTTTGATATTGTTTCTTTTTGTTATTGCAGTAAAAGGATGTGGCTTAAAATAAATTTTCATTCCATGTTTTGATAATTGTCCTAAATATTTAATCAAGGAAACTCCAAATTCACCAACTGAAGTATAATTTGCTTCCTCTACAAATCCTTCCCATGTAGGTGCATATAGTATTGTATGTATAGAACTTATAGATTCTACCTTCAAAAACAATTCAACTTGTGGTCTTCCAACAAAAACTATTTGATTATCTCTAAGTGGTAAATTAGCTTCTATAAGTCTTTCATGAGCTAACTTTCCAGCTAAAAGCAACTTATCGTATGCCATTAATAATTTACTTTGATTTACGACCTTGTCACTTTCACCATGGTTTATAAAATAATGGTTTAATCTGTACAATCTTAGTGATTGTGAAACTTTTGTAGTATTTGAAGGATATAAAATCGTTCGAACACCAAATATTTCAAGATATTCTAATTCAAACATATCTTTGATATAAATTATAGGAAGATTTGTTTTATCAAGTCCATATAATATTCCATAATCTCTAACTACAACAGCAACTTTTGCATCAATTTTTTCTAAAACACGAAACCACATATTACCTTGATATGAACTATTTGCCTTTCCTGCTAAATATAAAACTACTTTTGGTTTGATGTATTCTAAATCATGAACTGTTAAAATACGATTTTGCAATAAATGTTGCTTTGATTTTTTTCGCATATAGATTAAAAATTCTTTAATATTCTGTAGTAAGGGTTTAACTATTTTGTAAATTTTAACTAAAATTGAATATAGTATCTTATAAATCATTATTCAAAATCCTTTTTTAATATCTCTATAACTTCAAAAGCTTTGATAATATCATCTTTAGGTATCGATAAAAAATTTGTTAATGATTTTTTCAGTTTTGTGGTAGATATATTGTTTGTTCTTTCTAGATATACTACATCACAATACTCTTTTAAAAAATCAAATTTTCCTTTCCAATCATCCCCTATAGCAAAAATATCAACATTATACTTTTGTATATCTTCTATTTTCCTGACTTCCGCGATAAGA
>DISL01000070.1 GCA_002421845.1 Epsilonproteobacteria bacterium UBA6211
ACATCTTCGCTCATCATGTTGGGGATGTGACGGAAAAGTTGTATGTTATTTTTTGTACTATTTATATACCAAGCTTTCCATTTCGTTCCATGTGAAGACGATGGAGTAGCTATGTGAATACTTTGACTTGATAATTCCATATAAGGTTCCAACTTATAAACTTGTACGCTTGAACATCCAACTAAAAATAGTACACTTAATATAAATATTATATTTTTCATTCTTTATACCCCGTTACATCTTGTAATTCTGGATAATCAGTGGGTTTATAACTACTGTGTGGAGAATCTGGCGTTATTAATTTCAGAGTATTAAAGAGGTTAATTCTATCAATAATAGAAGCTTCTCCATTAACTCCACTGTTACCTCCCAATCCCTCACCTACAAAGTCTCCAGTCTTTGTGAATGCTCCCTTATATGTATAACCTAAGCCTGTTTCTTTATTACTTATCAAGGTCTCTAATGTCTTCCCACTCTCAGGCGAACCAAACGAAACATAGGTTGGAGTTTTATAGACTGCTCGACCATCTTTATCTACTTCTCCCGTTGCAAAATACTCCTGTGGCATAAACTTAGCTCCCGTATTATCGCTACTATTGATATAGTTGATTCCACTTTTTAAAAGTATATTAAGTTGAGAATGGTTTGTAATGTTTACTCCGGCTGTTCCTCTTGCGGTTGTTACATCTACATTAAATTCTCCATATTGTTTTGCTATACCTGTTGTACCGCCTACTTTATCTACTGCTGATTCTAGCAAGTCAGCTACTATTCCTCTACTTGGGTTGTAAAACACGGTTGCTTCTACAGGTTTTGTTTTATCGGTTTGATATTGTCCTATCATTCCTGTCTGTTCTAGTACATTTATTATTGCCAGTCCTTTATCATTCATTATACCGTTTCCTCCGTTTTGATAGGTTGCGTTATCTTTTGTTATTATAATAGGTTCTTTTGAGATATAAAGACCTTGTACTTGTGTTTGTCTCTCTGGGCTCATTTGTTTGTATGCATCACTTTGCTCTATCGGCATAAATTTATCTGTGTCTTCTTGATATAAAGGTGCATTTTGGCTAACTACTTGCAATACTTCCTTTACTGAATCTTTATTACCTGTAAGGATTGGTATCTCTCCTAGAACACCGCCGTTATTACCATTTGACGGCAATACACCTAATGTAGCGTATGCAGCTATATTATCCCATATTTTACCGGCAACAGCTTCAACTTCATTATCGCTAGTTGCACTTGGTAAAGTATCTGATATAGTTTTCATATTCTTATCCATATCTTTATACTCTTGTTTTATCTCTTCTCTCCCTTCTTCAGTAAGCAATCTATGATCAAGAGTAGCATCTACTTTTACACCATAACTTGTATTTATCATAGTCTTAGAAATATTCTTTGTATCTCTATTTAAAGATGTTATATCATCTGAGTTTTGGGTATCAGAAATATTTACATTTCCTTGTCCTAAAGTTGCTAAGGTTTTATTCCTTTGGTATCCTAAGGAGTTTGAGAATGCTAGGTTTGTTGAGTTTATTTTTGTGATAGAATCATCTTTTGGTTGTGGGTCTTTTGCCTCTTTACTAAATCCTATATTTGTTCCTACGCTAAAGCTGTTACCTGAGGTGTATGTAGAATCTGTTGAGTTAGAGTATGTTATGGTTTTTGTTTTTAGGTTTAGATCTTCATTATCTACGAAGTTTCCGTTTTCATCATATTGTCCTGAGGCAAGAAGTGAGCCTTTTAGGTTGGTATTATTTCCAGTAGTTACATTCACTTTATCTCCTGTTACGCTTGAAAGTACTGTTTGTTTTATTTTTGTTCTTCCCGTATTTGCTCCGACGGAAGCGTTGGCACTTGTTACACTTCCACCACTGGTTCCAAATCCTCCACTTAAGTTAAATCCATTTGAGTTGGAGTTATTGGAGTTTCTTTTTGATTCTATATTTAGGTTATTCCCTACATTTAGCGTTAGCGTGTCATCGGCATTTACATTTGCCCCTATCAAGTCCGCACTATTCGCTACATTTATATTGACATTATTTGCTTGTAGTTGTGAGTTATTATATGTTACGCTATCTTCATCATAATGTTGTTCTCCGTATCCCAAACTTACTTGTGGTGACACATTATACATTGTCATAGAAACACTTCCTGATATATCTTTGGTATCGGATTTTGAGTTTGTCGTATCGCTACTTGCTTTGATGGTTAAATCTTTTGTATCTATATTTATTTCATCTTTAGCCAAGAGGGTTGAACCACTTACTGTTACATTTGTATCTAAGTCTTTATTTGTTTTTATTGTTATATTATTTGCGTTTAGATTTGAAGCTAAGGATTTTGTTTCTTGGGCATTTGAAGTTGTTTGTGAACCTTTTACATCAAGAGATACCCCTGCACTAAATCCCCATGTTCCACTACTTGCTGCGGCTGCTGCTACTTGAGTTGCTATTGCAGCCGTTTTACTTGCCAAGTCAGCAGTAGCCACAGCAACTGCTGCCAAATAATATCTCTCATCATCTTTTGCATCATCAACTATCTCTTGAATATCTTCTATATCTTGGGCATCTACTCCTACTTTCTTTTCTCTCAAATCTTGTTTTAGTTGATTCAAATTATTTTCAAGCTCTTTTACTTGTTTTTTATAGTTACTATAATCATCTTTTATTTGTTTTAGTTGTTTTGCAGATTCCTCTGCAGCTTTTACGGCACTTGCTATTTCTACATATTCATTTTGAATAGTTACATTGACATCTGCACTTGCATGTTTATTTTTTTCATCAATATTCTTCGTATCTACTGTTTCTTCTATTGTTATATTTCCCGTTTGGGCAGTTAGGTTAATATCTTCTTTGGCTTCTAAATTTGAACCTTTTATTTGTACATCTTCACTTGAATTTATATTTATGTTTCCATTATTTGATACAAGATTTGAAGAAATATTTTTTGTAGCACTTGAGGTTATTTCATCTTTATCATAGGTTGCTTTTGCAACATTGATTTTGATTTTAGTACTTCCTTCCGAGCTAGGATTTGTAACTGCTTTTAGCATATTAATATCTTGTTGCACAAGACTTTTTGCCATATCAAATATATTAGAAACTTTGACTTCTGTTTTTTTATTTAGTTTTGAGGCTTGACTCAATTCTTGAGCCGAGACTATTTCTACGGAATTTATATCACTTGTGATACTTATATCTTTACCTGCTTTTATATTAGAGCCTATAACTTGTGTACTTCCGGTATCTGCAGTGAAGTTATTACCGGCAGTGATATTTGACTCTTTTATTTTTGTATCATAGTTTTTGTTTTGATTAATTTCTTGGGTATAGATAGAACCTGCATCAACGCCTACTAAATTTAACAATCCTAAAGGATTAAAGCTTGTTTTTTGACGCAAACTCTCTTTTTGTTGCATCTCTTCACCTGCTGCAATAAGTAGTTTATTAAAAGCTTCGAGCTGAACATCTGCCGCACTATTTATATCAGAAGCTATAATATTTATATCTTTACCTGATTTCAAAATCACATTTAAAGCTTCTGTTTGGAGTTGTGCTTCTTTTAGATTTAAGTTATCAAATTTGTCTATAGAAACACTTTTCTTCAAACCTCCCCAAGAAGACTTAGAAGTTTGATGAAGTCCACCCTCTTTATATTGTTTAGATACTACATTAATATCTTCTTTTGCATCAACTATTATATTTTGATCCGCTTTTAAATTACCTGATTCTAGTGTTACACTTCCCGTATCGGATGATATAATGATATTTTCCCCTTTTAAATTACTTTGCACTACACTCTCTTTATATGTCATATCTCTTTGAGTCTTTTTACTAAATCTTCCTTTTTTTGTACTTTGTACATCTGTATAATACACATCATTTACAGCTTCTATATTTACATTGTTTTGTGCATTTAGGTTTATTTGATTATTTGCAGTTAGGTTACTTGCTTCCAAATTTATATCATTCCCGCTTTGCATAATAATATTACCCGCTTTTATATCTGATGTTTGGTGTTTTATATTTAAAGCTTTATCAAACCCTCCGCTATAGTAGATATTATGTCCATCTTCTAATTCTAGTGCATTTATGTTTATATTTTCATTTTGCGTTTGAAGTAGAATATTATCCTTTGCAACCAAATTTGCCCCTATATTTGTTATATCATCTTTTGCTTGAATGATAAGATTTCCGTTTGTTGCTTCTACAATACCTGTTTTCCCAACATTTGTATATGTAGTCTCATAAGTATTTGAACCTATTGTTTTTGTTTTAGAATATGTCTCATTTATCACTCTCCCATCGGTAGATTGTAATAAAACACTATCTCCCAAAATCGTTCCGCTACTGTTTTTAATATCATTTAGAGCTGTTAGTTTTGTCAAACCGTCACTTATAATTGAACCTGCATTATTTTTTATCTCATTAGCCTCAAGGACTAAACTTTCTTCTGCTTTTATTGTTCCGCTATTTACGAATGTACCGCTTATTCCAAGATTTATTTCATTATTAGCATTTATTAGAGCCCCATTTGGTTTTGTATATTTGCCTGCCAAATACAAAACAGGTACCAATACTTCTTTCCCTTCTACTACAACTTTTTCCATCCATACTATATCTCTATCCAATAATGCCAATTGTTCTTCATTTAACGGAACTCCTACCTCAAGTTTTAGTCCATTGCTTATACTTATTGCATTATCCATCAATGCCATATATTGTTCATAATCACTTGTAATCGGTGTTGATATATTATCTAGATTTATAAATCTTTGTCCTGTTTTTCTTATTACTTCATCTCTAATAAGTTTTGTTTCATACATACCGTCGCCTAAAAATTTTGTATTCTCCCCTACATCATATCCGAGTCTTTCTAAAAAATATGCACTACTTATGAATTTTGATACATCGGTATAAATTGGGTTTGACTCTATTATGTAGTTCGCTTTTGGATTTGTTGTTTTTTTAAACATACCAAATTCATTGGTAGGTAATTCTATAGGAGCTAGATTATCTACGCTTGACATCCCATTTATAGTATTTTTGCTTTCATCATCATATTTTATTTCATTTGATTTAGTTCTATTTGTTACTATTTTTGAAGTATCCGTATATGTTGTAGGGAAAATTGTTTGATTATCCAGTACCGTTCCGTTTATGAGATTTTTTGCTATACCATTTATACTATTTCCTGCCAAAATAGTCCCTCCTAACCCAATACTTTGAGTAGTCGTATAAGTACCATAATCGTAATCACCCAATACATTACCGCCTGTAGCTTTTAGTACCGTATTTCCCCGTCTTAATACACCGCTTTGTGCAGATGCATATATCCCGTAATTGCATGTTATATCTGAATCCAAACATTCAACTAAATAATACCCTGAACTATAATAATAAGGTCTACCTTCTCTTGTGTGGTAAGTTTTAAAAGAGATATTCGTATTATAGTTACTATCATAATAATTAGTTATTGTATTTGTATTAAAATTGATATCTTTCACTGCACTAATAGTACTTATTTGATTATCTATAGTGTTAACATTAAGATTCAGATTTTGCCCTGAACTTATTTTCGACCCCTTGTAAAGTGGATTGTCATATTGTACTTTTTTATCTAATGTAACATCAACCGTAGCATAATGGAACGGAAACGGTTCTCTTGCCAAGTCTATTATCAATGAAAATTCGGAATCGTTTGCAAAAAGATGAATATCTTGTCCACGAGTAATAAAGAAATTATTCACGATACCGTTTTCTCCCTTATTGGGATAAGATTTTCCCTCTTCAAAATATATGCTATCTGTAATACTCTCCGATGTTAAAAATGCATTATCGGTATAATCCAAAATTCTTCTATTAGTAAGAGTATCCGCCCAAATACCTATATCTCCTCTTTCAGTTTCAATAATTGCCGATTTATTAGTTATATTATTGATATAATTATGATTGATGTCTTTTGCCAAGGTAATATTGTTTTTGGCATAAATTCTTGCATAGTCCAAACCTGAAACATAATTCTCATTTGTTTCGTTTAATAAATTATTCTTTATATAAAGATTGATATTATTGTTACTATAAATAGTATTATAGTTTGTTAAATTACTTGAATATATTGTCAAGTCATTTCCTGTTGCAATAGCTGCTTTATTAATAAAATCATTGTCTATATTTATATTCATATTATTAGTTGCCGTAAGATAGTTATTGTTATAAAAACTACTTGCATTAGCATTCAAATTTGTTGAAGCTAAAATTGCATTATTTATTATATTCCCGCTAATATTTAAGTTTGTGTTGGTTGAACTTAGTAATTTATTATTTACCAAATTACCATTTGTAGTTGTAATAAAAATATCACCGTTTGAAATAAAATCCTTATTATTTGTAAAAGATTTTGAAGAAATAGATATCAATTTATCTGAAAGCAATTCTTTATTCAAATCATAGATAAAATCATTTGCCGTATTCAAATATAATCCATTATTTGCTAAAAGTGTTATATTATTCAAATCAAAAATATTTTTACTTAAAAGTGTTACTTTACCCTGAGTTAATATATTGGAATCCACAATAGTTATATCATTGGCTTTTAAAGTTATATTTGCATTTGTATTATCTGACTTTATTACACTTTTGTTTGTTAAAGATACTAAAGAAGTTGAAGTATCTTCTTTATCAAAGATAAAATTATCTGTTAAAATACTTGAATTATTTAATGCTAACCTATTTGTATTCTCCAAATATATTTGCGTATCCTTATTAACGGTATTTATCTTTGAATTATTTAAATTTAAATTCTCACTACTAAAAGATATGTTATTATTACTATTTAGTTGTGCATTATTTAGGGTAATCGTATTTGCTTTTGTTTTTAAATTTATAGTATTAGCACTCGAAATATTTGTGTTATCTAAATCTATTAAATCACTATTTGAAATTATATTTAATTCATTCCCGCTAAATATTTTAGTTGAAGTTGTTCCGTTACCGTTTATACTGTTCCCTATTAAACTTAAATTATTTTTAGTTGTTATATTGCTATCTCCAAAAGTCAACACTCCGTTAGTAGCTTCCAAACTAGCATTTGAATTTGTTAATATATTTGCGTTTGTAAGTGAAAGGTTATTATTAGCATGAATTAGTATATTCATATCGTCTATTACGTTATATATTATACTTTTATCCAATATTACATCTTCCCCATCTATGAAGATATTTTTATTTGCAAAAATAAATGAATCTTTTGATTGCAGGCTATCACTTATTATGCTTATTGAACCTAATGCTTGTATATTAGAATTATTACTTGTTATATTTGTAGATTTTATATTTATATTATCTTTGGCATAAAGTGTTTTCTTGTTTTCTAATTCTTGAGAGTTTATAGTTAAATTTCCGCTTATTGAATCTTTTAACTCTTCCGTTACTCCTGAAGCTATTATATTTTCATTTATAATACTTTTGGCTTTCAAATCTATATTTACTTTTGAAGCGATAATATTCTCATTTTTTATATTCCCCTTTGCTTCTATATTTACATTCTGTGCATATATTGTTTTACTTGCTATATCACTTGAAGTTGATTGTATATCAATATTCTTTTCTGAGATTACCTTGTCTAAAACTATTTTTCCATCAGCATTTAGTTTAAGATTATCTTGTGCTATCACCTCAGGAGGAAGATTTACCCCTATACCCTTATCCGTACTTTTTAAAGTAATAGTATTTGCATATATACCCCCAAGCAAAGTAGAATCTATAGATATACCGCTTCCGATTTTATTTTTAGATGTTACCGTACCGTCTTGTGAAATATTGTTTTCACCGGTTACTACATTTAGCTCGTTAGCATAAATTTTGGCATTTATTTCCAAGGCTTTAGCGTAAAGATTTACTTTATCTATATTATTACCGTTAAATCCACTTCCTTCAATTACGATATTACCTTTACCTACGTCAAACCCTTGAAGAATACCGCCGTTTAGCATAGGTGTACCCGTAGTCAAAGTTGCATTTGGAGTATTTATAAACCCACCTCCGTTTACACTAATACCGTTTGGATTTGCTATTATCACATCTGCACTTTTTCCTGCTACTTCGATATACCCTTGAAGCAATGTTTTATTTGTACTTGTGACTTCATTTAAGATAAGTTTTGCTTCATTACCGGTTATGTTTGGATTATATGATATGTACCCTGCTAGTTGAGTATCTGTTATTACTTTTGAGTTATTTAGAATAAGCCCTTTATTTTCCGCATTGAAATTAGTAAACTTATTATGTGAAAGTCCACTTGAATTTGGGGTTACTATATTTATTATAGGGACATTATTGGGTGCATTTAGTAGCATTGCTTTATTTGCATTTGGTGCTTGATTATCTACTTCTATACCACCTGCATACAAAGCAGTTTGTTCGGCAACTAATATAAAACTTACAAAAATAGCTATACTTTGTCTAAATTTCATGATTTCCCTTTTAAAGAAGTTTGGCTCATATTCTAAAACCTATAAGATACGGAAAAACCGCAGAATTTTTCAGATTTGGATACATCTTTCTTTGCCAGAGGCGTAGCATAATAAACCGACATATCTAATTTATCTTTTTTAAATTTCACCCCTACTACATTACTATAGAGTTTACCGCCGTCTGTATCTTTTTCTTTTTGTATCTTCCCATAATCAAATCCCACGAAATAGCTCTGCTCCACACTATCAAACAACTTCACCGTTGGGTGCAAAGAAAGTTCGTTTCGCACATAAAAACCACTATTACCGCTAAGCCCTTCTTTTTGGTAACCTCTTACACTATAGTGTCCACCTATACTTATTTGGTTTGTACTAAAGAGCTGATTATTACCATGTTGATAATGCCCGCTCAAAGAATATGCAAAAGGCTCAAACCGCTTCGTAGCAGATAAATCTATGGTATATAAAGAGTATTTTTCATTGAGTACGGTCGAATTATGTGCATTAAACCAATCCGTCCCTTTTGTATAGCCAAAACCGATATAAGAATAAAAACCCGTATTTTGATACGTATAATCAATCATCGTAGTTATTTTGGACAAATCATAACTTGAAGTTTCAATAAGAATATCGTTAAAAAAATTTCTTGCTCTATATTGAGATATATTTGAACCTATCGTAACTTTGTGGGATTGATTGTGAAATAGGTTATAATTAAGTCCAAACGTATATGTTTTTGTATTACCTCTTGATGTGTATTTATTTATACCACCGCTTACAAATTGTTTATATTTACTTTCTCTGTAACTAAACGTGGTAAGAAGTCGTTCAAAAGGGATAGCATATTCATAACCGTTACCTATAGAATTTTCATCCTGATAATGTTTGTCCGTACTATTTATATTGATAGTAAATTTATCATTGACTCCTAAAGGATTGTCAAGATTTAAGACTAAAGTACCTTGTTTATCACCTGTTTTCTTTGTCCCGAAATTATTAATACCAACTTGACCGTTTATCCTTGATGTGGTATTATTTTCAATATTTATATCGGTATAACCCACTTCATCACTCGGTACCAAATCCATTTTCGCATGATTACTTTCCAAGCGGTTGATTGTTTCTATAGCATTTTCTAGATTTCTTATGTTGAGATATTTCCCTTTTTGTCCTATAAAAGCACTGTTTATGTATCGTTCATCGGGATTAATATTTTTTATTTTTCCTTCTATGACGGATAATACCACTTCGCCTTGTGAAATATCTTGTGGTTTAATATATAATTGTGAAGTAATATACCCTTTATCCATATAAATGGCCGTCAGTTTACGGGTCAAATTGTTAAGCTCCGTTACCGTAGTACATTTTCCGATATACTCTTTGTATAAAGACTTTTTTTCTTTATTAGTAAGTAATGTAATCCCTTCGTCTTTTATACTTTTTATAACAAAACAATTTTCATCTTTAACTTCGAGCAATTCAGGCTTTTGTATATCGTATCGTTGGATAACCGTATCTTGTTTTTGTTCTAAATTCTCAAACACCTCTTTTTGTTTTGCAAAATGTTCTTGATTATCAATCAACTCACCGACATTGTCAGATGCACCCAAGCTAACACTCATAAAAACAAAAAATAAGAAAACTTTATTATAAAGATTCATAAAATACCTTTTATTTGATAACCTAATCAGTTATATAAGTAAATTTGTATTTTAGTTATTTTAACCTTAAAAAAGAATAAATATTTAAGTTATTTTTAAGATTACCATTATGAAAGTTTTATGATGTTTTGGAGAAATGTAATTAATTTGTTATTTTATAAAAGTGTTAAAGAGTTTCATTTTGGGGCTAACCAATGTTTATTATTTATATCCTCAAATCTAGAATTATTGGACTATCTATACAAAATAATAGATTGTATAGTATGATACTTTTTAGTAAAACTATAGAATTAAGAAACGCTTTGCCATTGTCCGTATCTTCAAATGAAACGCTCTCTTAATTACTTGAAGAATCTGTGAGCAATGTATACGAATTAATTGTACCTGTCCTTTTTTTTATGGCAATTCCAAAGAAACTTACCCCACACCTACTTCAAAAACGCTCGAAAAAACCGCCCCTTAATCTTATGAGTATTTAGCCCTTCAACTGCTTTGGTAGCCACCTCTTTTTTTACCGCCACATAGCTACAAAGCTCTAGTGTAGTTATCTTGCCTACATCATCTTTGGCAAGTCCGATACTAGCGGTCAATGCACCCAAAATATCACCTGCACGGAGTTTGAGCTTCTTACCGCCGTTTATAAAGATAGATTTCCATTCACTTTGTAGTACGAAGTTTTTATCCAAAGGAGTTTTTTCCTGAACGCTTAGTTCATAGTGCGAATTTGTGAAATCCAAAATATCATCCATCACCCGTATATCATCCACGAAAGATATTGCATGTCCGTTTTTACCGGCTCTTGCAGTTCGCCCTATTCTATGGGTGTAGTTTTGAGGGTCAAGAGGTAAATCATAATTTATCACAAGCTCCACATCATCTATATCAAGTCCACGTGCCGCCACATCGGTAGCTATCAAAACGGGATAACTTTTGTTTGAAAATAGTGCAAGGACTTCGTTCCTCTCACGTTGTTCATAATCGCTATGAAGTACAAGCAAAGGTATATCATACGCCTCTAGCTCATCGCCTAGTTCGTCACAAGCTATCTTTGTATTACAAAATATTATGCAAGATTTCGGTTTGTATTCTTGCAGTGATTTTAATATGCCGTAAATCTTATTTTCATGGGAACTTGCCTCATAAAAATTTTGAGCTATCACATCATTTGAATGTAGCGACTCCACCTCTACGTACTGTGGATTTGTCAAAATTTCCTTTGATAAAATCTCCGTTTTTGATGGATATGTGGCACTAAAAAGCATTGTTTGGCGGTTTTTCGGTAAATAGTCTATAATAGCTTGTATATCTTCACTAAATCCCATATCAAGCATCCTATCGGCTTCATCAAGTACCAAAGTATTGATATGGTCTGTCTCAAAGTTGTTTTCACTAAGATGTTTCAGAATCCTCCCTGGAGTTCCTACTATGATATGAGCTTTATGGCTAAGTGAATGAACCTGCGGACGATACGGCACTCCACCGCAAAGTGTAGTTATCTTGATATTATGGGCAAATTTAGCAAGTTTACGCAATTCTGTAGCCACTTGGTCTGCTAATTCCCTTGTAGGACAAAGCACCATCGCTTGGATACGAAACAGCTTCACGTCTAGTTTACTTAAAAGCGGTATCCCAAAAGCTGCTGTCTTACCGCTTCCCGTTTTTGCTTTTGCTATCAAATCATTCCCGCCCAAAGTAATAGGCAATGATTTCTCCTGAATCGGCGTCAAAGTATTATAACCTATTGATATAAGGTTATTTATCATCTCTTTTGATAAGTTTAATTGATTTAAGTTTGTTGTATTATTCATACGATATTGTATCTAAAAAAATCTTTTTTTAGATACAGATATTATAAGCCGTTAGCTTCAATAAGTCTTGCTTGATGATCAGCGATAAGAGGATCTATAAGTTCGTCAAATACGCCGTCATTCATAAGTTGTTCTAGTCTATAAAGTGTTAGGTTAATTCTATGGTCAGTTACTCTGTTTTGAGGGTAGTTATAGGTTCTGATTCTTCCGCTTCTATCACCCGTTCCTACTTGAGCTTTTCTATCAGCTCCCTCTTTTTCTATCTGTTCTTGCATTTCAAGCTCATATAGTCTTGCTTTAAGAACATTCATAGCTTTTTCTTTGTTTTTGTGTTGTGATTTTTGGTCTTGGTTGGTTACTACTATACCCGTAGGGATATGGGTGATTCTCACGGCACTATCCGTGGTATTTACACTTTGCCCACCGCAACCGCTACTTCTCATAACATCAATTTTTAAGTCATTTGGATTTATTTGAATATCAACATCATCAACTTCCGGCATAACGGCCACGGTAATAGCAGACGTATGAACTCTTCCTTGAGATTCCGTAGCAGGAACCCTTTGCACCCTATGAGTACCACCTTCATATTTCAGACGGCTATATACCTTGTCGCCTCTAAAAAGTGCAACAATCTCTTTATATCCGCCGGCGTCACTGTCACTTGAACTTATAAGCTCAACTTTCCAGTTTTTAACCTCGGCATATCTCACATAAGCTCTAAAAAGATTTCCTACGAATATAGCTGCTTCATCACCGCCGGTTCCGGCACGAAGTTCAAGATAGATATTTTTATCATCATTTGGGTCAGTTGGAAGAAGAAGAATCTTTATCTCTTCTTCAAGTTCTATTTTTTTAGGTTCTAATGTTTTGAGTTCTTCTTTGGCAAGTTCACCCAACTCTTTATCTTCAAGCAAAATTTTATTCTCTTCAATGTCATTGACGGTTTTAATATACTCTTTTGCTTTAGCTACTATTCCAGCCAGATTAGATTGTTCTTTTGACAATGAAGTCATTTTTTTAATGTCGTTTGTAATATCAGGTGACATCAAAAGGTCGTTGATTTCATTATATCTATCTATAAACGGCTGAAGTTTTTTTTGCATTAGTTATTTACCTATTGTTGATTAAGTTAAAAAAAGAGGAGTTCTATCCTAAATCTAAGGATAGATTACACTATATTAAAGTGCGTTTACTCTAAGTTGTAATCTTCCTACTTTTCTTGACGCTGTACCTTGTTTTAGGATACCTTTACTTACACAGTGGTGGAAGTATTTGTTTGCAGTTTTCATGTTTTCAGCAGCTTTTTCTTTGTCGTTTGCTTCAACAGCTTCTAAAACACTTCTTGTGATGTTTTTAATTCTTGTTTTGTAAAATCTGTTTCTTTCAGTTTTTACTATCGTTTGCTTTGCTCTTTTCGCAGCAGATTTGTGGTTTGCCATTATGTTTAACCTCTTTATAAATTTTTTAAGGATAGAATACTACAAAAAAATATATTAAAGTTAGTTTAAACAAAAAACTTATCATTAGAGGTGATTATAATGAAACTATTTGGAACAGATGGAGTTAGGGGTAAAGCAGGTGAATTTTTGAGTGCTCCGGTGGCTATGAAACTTGCTATGGCAGCCGGGATTTATTTCAGAAAACACTCAACTACAAACAAGATTTTACTAGGAAAAGACACTAGAAGAAGCGGTTATATGATAGAAAATGCACTTGTGAGTGGATTGACGGCGGTAGGATACAATGTTATCCAAATAGGTCCTATGCCGACACCTGCTATAGCGTTTTTGACTGAAAGTATGAGATGTGACGCAGGCATAATGCTAAGTGCTTCACACAACCCCTTTGAAGACAACGGTGTTAAGTTTTTCAACCACAACGGTGATAAACTCCAAAGTATTTGCGAACGTGAAATAGAAGAGATTTTTTATAATGACGAGCTTATCAACTCAAGCCAATGTACGGGAACGGACATAGGTTCATCAAAAAGGATAGATGACGTTATCGGAAGATATATAGTCCACATCAAAAGTACGTTTCCAAAAGAACTAAGCCTAAGTAGCCTTAGAATAGTTCTTGATTGTGCAAACGGTGCAGCGTACAAAGTTGCTCCTACAATATTGCAAGAATTAGGTGCGGAAGTAATAGTCCTAAACAACAATCCAAACGGTTATAATATCAACGATGAATGCGGTGCATTGTATCCTCACAAATTGTCAAGCTACGTCAAAGAATATAGAGCCGACATCGGTATAGCACTTGACGGTGATGCCGATAGACTTGTTATTATAGATGAAACCGGTGCAGTAGTAGATGGGGACAAACTTCTTGGTGCATTGACGGTATATTTAAAAAACCAAAACCTTCTAAAAGGTGATGCTTGTGTGGCAACCGTAATGAGTAACAAGGCACTAGAAGATTATCTACAAGACAACGGGCTAAAACTATTCCGTGCAGACGTAGGTGACAAATACGTCCTTGATATGATGAAAAAAGAGGGTGTAAACTTCGGCGGTGAACAAAGCGGTCATATCATATTTAGCGATGTGGCAAAGACGGGTGACGGACTTGCTTCTGCGTTACAAGTTCTTGCTATGATGCTAAAAAGCGGTAAAAAAGCAAGTGTCGTACTAAACCCTTTTTCACTCTATCCGCAAGTTCTAAAAAACATAAAAGTAGAACAAAAAATACCTCTAAATGAAATCCAAGGGATAGATGAAGCTTTAGAAGCGGTAAGAGCAAAAGGGATGAGAGACCTTATAAGATATTCAGGTACGGAAAACAAACTAAGAATCCTAGTAGAGGGCAAAAACCAAAAAGATGTGGATAATGCCATAGAAGATTTAACAAAATTTTTCAAAAAACATCTAGGATAATTATGACACCTAAAATAAAGGCTATTTTACTTTTTATCGCAGTTTTTGCGATAGACCAATATATCAAATTTATTTTTGTAAACGGTTTTGAAGCCAAAGGGAGCTGTATCTCTTTGGTACTGGCATACAATACGGGCGTTGCCTTTTCTATGTTTGAGTTTTTGGGTGCTTATCTTAAATACATACAAATAGGATTACTCATAGCCATAGCTCTCTATCTCTACAAAGATAGAGAGATGTTCCATACCTATCTCTACCCCGTAAGCTTGATATTTAGTGCCGGTATTAGTAATATTTTGGATAGATTTATTCATATAGGCGTAGTTGATTATGTTTATTGGCATTGCGGCTTTGATTTTGCTATATTCAATCTAGCAGATGTTATGATAGACGTGGCAATAGTTTGGATTTTGTGGATACATTATAAAACTACTAAGGACTAAGGTGAAGTGTTAAGTGATTGAAACCACAGTCTATGACTGGATTTGTCTTTCACCACTACATCTACCGTCAACCATCCACTATCTACCACTTATCATCTACTCACACTTGATAGTTATGTAAGCCTTTTTTGATATTGTTTGTTCACTTTGTATCGGCTCAAACTCAGATATGGCATCCGTTGCGACTGCCATAGACTTCATAGCAAATCTCTGTGTTGGGTATATGGTAGTCTGATTTAGAAAATTAACCTCTTCTAGCCTACAGTTTTTATTAAATATCTTTGATAATTCCACACTTTTTGACATAGCCTTTTGATATATCTCATATTCTAATTCTTTATCTATTTGAGTTCTCATTTGCGAAGATACCACCCAGTTTATAGGGTTTAAAGATATTACCTCATCTTTAGCAAGTTGTATAGCCAAAGCCTCGTTGTATTTCTCTATTTTTTTAAATTCACAACTATAAGAGATACTACCCACATATCCGATATGAGTTTGTACGTTGTTGGTATATTTGTATTCAGGAGATACGTTTGAAGCACCGCCGACACATTTGATACCTTTATTGTTAAATTCTTTTAAATGTTCGTTGATACTTTTAAAAGAATCAAGTATTTGTGAAGGGGATTTTGCTTTTTTTGTGATTGTAAATGAGCTAGTCATCATATCGGGAGTTGTTTGCGTAAAAGAGGATACTTCATCGAGTATCACCGTCGCATTTGAACTTATTGCTATCAATGTAGAAACCAGAATAAATCTTTTCATGAGAACCTCCTCACAAGTTGTAATAATGACAACTTAATGCCTCAGTACCTCAGTACCTCAGTACCTCAGTACCTAGAGCATAATTAAACCATCTCTACTTTTTTCTCGCCTACTTCAAGGTGACCGATAACATATCCGTCCGTATTTGCTAAAACAGCATTTACGTTTTCAGAGTTTACGACCAAAATCATCCCTACACCCATATTAAACGCTCTATACATTTCAGACTCTTCTACCATAGAACCTATTAGTTGAAATATAGGAAGTACTCTTATATCGTCTTTTTTAACTACAGCTTTTAATCCCTCAGGAAGAACTCTTGGTAAGTTTTCTACTATACCGCCGCCTGTTATATGAGCCAAAGCATTTATCATAGATTTGTTTTGTTTAAACTCTTTTACATATATTCTTGTAGGCTCAAGCAATACGTCTATAAGCTTTTTGCCTTCAAACTCATCGTCAAATTTTTTGCCCATTTTATCAAACAATACTTTTCTTACCAAAGAAAATCCGTTTGAATGTACACCTGAACTTGGTAATGCTATCAAAACATCTCCGGCTTTTACTTTGCTTGTTCTATCTAGTTCGCTTTTTTCTGCAATTCCCACACAAAACCCTGCAAGGTCAAAATCACCCTCATGGTACATACCAGGCATTTCAGCAGTTTCACCGCCTATCAAAGCACACTCGCTTCTGATACAACCCTCTGCTATACCTTTTATTACTTGTGTAGCTTCATTTACTTCAAGTTTTCCCGTAGCATAATAATCTAAGAAAAACAAAGGCTCACCGAAGTTACAAATAAGGTCATTTGAACACATAGCAACAAGGTCAATCCCTACGGTATCAAATATACCGCTATCAATAGCAAGTTTTAGTTTTGTACCTACACCGTCCGTCCCTGCCAAAATAACAGGCTCTTTATATCCGCTTGGAAGCTCAAAAGCCCCTGCAAAAGAACCGATACCGCCTAATACACCAGGTATTCTTGTAGCTTTTACGTAAGGCTTAATATTTTCTACGAAGCTGTTTCCTGCGTCTATATCAACACCGGCTTCTTTATAACTTACCGTACTCATACTTATTTTTTCTCACATTTGCCAAAAAGCTTATTAAACATCCAAATAGAAGGACAAAAATCAGTAATAGCCCATACAACAATCATAAATACAACAAAAAGTTGTAACACTACACCGATAATAGAACCGATGCTCATAAAATAAAATGCTACCAATAGTACAAGTGCCATTAAAAATCGCTGTAATTTTTCACCACACATTTTAATACCCCTTAAATTTAAATTTATTTTGATATTATACCCAAAACTATTTTATATAGAGGTAAACCTTATGATAAAAGAAATTGCATTTGACGAGATGATATCTCTAGTTCCGATAATGAGTCATTATAATCCAAAGAAGATGGTAGTTGTGGGTAATGCTAGTGAAAATCTAAAAAATATAGTTAATGCACAAAAAATAGAAGTTGAATATATTGCAAATATTGAAAAAGCAACATCAACCGATTGTGATGTGGTAATAAATCTAAACGATAATATTGATTCTTTTTTTGTAGCCCATTTGAATAAAATATTAAACGATAAAGGTATATTTGCTACAAAAAGTGCTAACTTTGATGATAACGAATCAAAACTAAAAGGGGATTTGACACTTCTAGCAGAGAGTTTTTGGATAGCTATGCCGTATAGTTTTGCCGGTATGACCGCTATCATAGCATCAAAAAAATATCATCCGGTAAGTGATATAATACTTCAAAGATCAGACCTACTAGACGGTATGAAATACTACAATAGCGACTTTCATAGAGCTGTTTTTACATACCCTACATATATTCACAAAGGGCTTACTAACATTGCAAGAAGATAATTTTGCTCACGCAATAGCCCTAACCGGAGGTATCGGTACAGGAAAGAGTACCGTAAGTAAGTTTTTTATGCTTTACGGTTTTTTGATAATAGATGCCGATGCCATATCCAAAGAGATTTTAAGCCAAAATAGTGAGTTCGTCAAAAACTGTTTTGGTATGGAATACATAGCAAGTGACGGCACTATAGATAGAAAAAAACTAGGCTCACTTGTATTTAGTGACTTGGAAGCTAGAAAAAAACTAGAAAGTTTCTTACATCCACTGATAAAAGAGGAGATTCAAAAAAGGGCAAAAATCTGTGAAGATGCCAAAAAACCGTATCTTATAGATATACCGCTTTTTTTTGAAACCAAAAATTACGATATTGCAAAATCAATAGTAGTTTATGCCACACCTGAGCAACAACTATCAAGGGTTATCCAAAGGGATGGTTTAAGTGACATTGAAGCTCAAAATAGGATAAAATCACAAATGAATATTGACGACAAAAAAGCTTTGGCAACTTTTGTCATAGATAACACAAAAGACCTCAAACATTTACAAAAAGAAGTAGAAAGAGTAATAAATGACATTACAAAAATATAGTGCGAGCGGTAATGACTTTTTGATAACACATACGTTTATCAAAAAAGATTATAGTGAAATGGCAAAAAAATATTGTGATAGATACAACGGTGTAGGAGCTGACGGGTTTATAGTTTTGGTTCCTATTTACCCGGATACAAAGCTTTCAGATGTAGCAAAAAAAGAGTTTACGGGTAAACTAACGGATCTTGATTTTGAATGGCTTTTTTATAATAGTGACGGTAGTACGGCTGCTATGTGCGGAAACGGTGCAAGAGCTTGTGCCTTGTACGCTTATAACAACGGTCTTGCAAAAAACTCTATGAAGTTTCTAACAGGTGCAGGTGTAATAAACTGTTATGTAGCCTATGATATAGTAGAAACTGCTCTTACAAAACCAAAAATCATAAAAGAGGATTTTGAGGAAGAGGGTTATACATGGTGGATGGTGGACACCGGTGTTCCTCATCTTGTTACTTTTGTAGATGATTTGAATAAGTTTGATTTGGAACTTGCTAGAAAAATGAGAAAAAAACACAATTCAAACGTAAATTTTGCAAAAGTTGAAGACGGAAAACTTTATGTAAGAACTTTTGAAAGAGGCGTAGAGGCTGAAACTCAAGCATGCGGTACCGGTATGGCTGCTAGTTTTTTAAGAGCTTTCAACCTAGGTCTTGTAAAAGATGTTACAAGAGTTTACCCAAAAAGCGGTGAATTGCTAACAATGACTATGAAAAACGACGTATTACACTTTAAAGGTCCTGTTAAAAAGCTTTTTACCGTAAATACTTGATTTATTAAATCGTAGGGTTTCCCTTACGATTTATAAAAAGGAGATTGGTATAAGAGTTTTATTTTTATTAACTACATTTATTTTGATTTTGTTTGGCTCAACCTTTGATGATAGCTACTACCAAATCGAAGACACTGCTAAACTAAAAAAAAGATTTGTATCTATAATGCTTCCTGTTATCCAAAAAGAAAATGAAAAGATTTATTCTGAGAGAACTTTTATCGAAAATACTATCAAGAAAAGTATATTTCTTATCAATTCTTCAAATGTATCGCAACTTCTACAACTGAAAAAGAAATACAAAATAGCAAGACTTTACGACCTAAGGGCATATCTGAGGAAAATAGATATTATCCCTCCATCTTTGGCACTGGCTCAAGCTTCGCTAGAAAGCGGATGGGGTAAAAGTCGCTTTGCAAGAGAAGCAAATAACCTCTTTGGACAATGGACATATACAGGTAGCGGTATGGTTCCCCAAGACAGAGAAGAGGGCAAAATTCACACTATTAGGATTTTTAGGGATTTGGAAGATAGTGTGGAGAATTATATGCTAAATCTAAATATCGGTTGGGCATATACAGATTTCAGACAAAAACGGTACGAACTAAGACAAAAAAATGAAACACTAGATGGATATTCGCTTAGTGAAACTTTGCTTGAATACTCAAGTGCAGGTCAAGCCTATGTGAATGATTTGAAAACTATGATGGATGTAAATGGATTTAGAAGGTATGATTATTTGATAAAACAGCAGTCTCAAAAAGGTCTTATTTAATACTATAGCATACAAAAGTGTAAATGTATATAAGCATTTACAAAGTTAAAACAAGCTAATATTGTAAATGTCTATATACATTTACAAAGGATTCTAATGCTTGAAAATATCAAAAAATACCAAGAACGGCTAAAAAAATCTTTTAAAACCGAGTACAAAAGATACATCTACGACAAAATAGATTTCAATGATAAAATGATAGCTATATTTGGCTCACGTGGTGTTGGCAAAACTACTACACTTTTTCAGTACCTACAAGAACTTGAATCAAACAACAAAAATGCACTTTATATATCACTTGATTATCCATTCTTAAGCGGTGTAGATTTAATAGATATAGTAGAAGAGTTTGTAAATAACGGTGGAGAATATTTACTACTTGATGAAGTACACAGATATGAGGACTTTGCCTCTTATCTTAAAACAATTTATGATTTGTTTGATATAAAAGTAATCTTTACAAGTAGTAGTGCTACTTCAATTTTAAATGCCAAAAGTGACTTAAGTAGAAGGGTAACCCTTTATAATCTTGGTGGTTTTTCATTTAGAGAGTATTTGGAATTTAAACACCGCCTCACACTCAAATCATTTGAAATAGAAGAGATTTTCTCAAATCATATAGAGATTACAAATAATCTACCATTACAAAAAATAAATATCTTAAAAGAGTTTAAAGAGTATATTGAAGTAGGATATTACCCATTTTATTTTGATAAGCAAACATCATATTATCAAAACTTACTAAATACTATCAATCTTACTATTGATTTGGATTTGACTTCACTAGGACTTGTAGAGCAAAAATATACCTATAAACTCAAAAAACTTCTTGAAGTAATATGTGAAAGTAAACCGTTTGAAGTAAATTACTCAAAGATAGCAACTCTAGCAGAAATAAGTAGAGTAAAACTTTATGATTATCTATCATATCTTGCCGATGGGCAAATGTTACTTTTGGTTGACGAGAATATAGATGGTCTCAGAAAAGTACAAAAAGCAGCAAAAATATATCTCAATAATACAAACCTACTTTTTGCTTATTGCGGTAGTTGCGAAATAGGAACAGTGAGAGAGACTTTCTTTGCAAATCAAGTAAGCCATAAATACAAGCTTCATATTTCTAAACAAGGCGATTTTGTAGTGGATAAAAAATATATTGTAGAAGTGGGTGGAAAAAATAAAGGGTTTAATCAAGTAAAAGATATTCCAAATAGTTTTGTGGTATCAGATGATATAGAAATAGGAAAGGGGAACAAAATACCTCTTTGGCTTTTTGGGTTTTTGTATTGATTGTTTTCTTGCTATCGGTGGTGCATAAATGCACATCACCTCAAGTTCCGAACCTACAAATGTGAAGCAGTTCACATTTGTTTTACGGTTCTCACCTGTTTTAACAGGTAAGTTATTTTAGAATCTGTAGCTTACAGATAGTCTTAAATCTGATGCTTTTTCTACAGGATCTTGATTCGCTGCCAATGCTTCTGACATAGTCATAGGTGTACCGTCATCGCCGAAGAATGAGTTGCTTCCCGTATAATCATAGTCAATTTTTGTATATCTAGCATTGAAATGTAATGCTTTTGTAAGCGGTTGGTTGTAGTAAACTTCCCAAGCCGTACCACGTGCAGCTATTTTACTTCCTGCCATCGTATCTTCAGCATAAGTCATACTTCTCCAGTATTTACTACCTTTGTTCCACTCGATACCCCATCTACCATCTTCCGTAAGCATTAAAGGCATATCTACACCTATCCATGTAGAATAACCAGTTTTGCCATCAGTTGAACCTAACATTCTAGCTGGTTCACCAGAATTAGGAGATTTTGGTCTTGTTTTACTTTGTGCCCATGATGCAAATGCTACGGTATTATCTAGGAAATCATTGATACCGCTACCGATACCTTCAGCTTTAACCATAACTGTAGCTAAATCCATATCTCCAAAACTTCTGAATTTAGGCATAGTTGTGTTCATAGCACCATATCCAACACCACCACCAGCTAGATTTCCATATACTTGACCTAAATTATTCATTGCAAAACCTATCAGGTTTTCAGCTCTTGCCCAATTTGTTCTAACAGAATATTGTCCGTTATCCCATGGAACGAAAATAAATCCATACATATTAATGTCTTTAGTTTCATCTGAATCTAATGCATAGTCACCTTGGAATCTTGGTGTTGCATTAGTTAAACCACGACCTGTACATAGTTTCCACCACATACCATCAACACCCGTGATTTTATCAAGGTCAAATTTAGCACTCATACCGTCAAACTCAACATTTACCGTGTGAGCTAGTGGAGAGTTATCTTTCATCCCTTCTCTTGTATTTATACCAAGACCATCCGTACTTGGACGTCTTCCTATACTTACAGTCCATGGAGTATTAGCACCTAAGAATGTATCATTCATATATAGCCAATAGGCCTCTTTTACTTTTACAGTATTATCAGTAGCATTTTCGTTTGTTACCCAGTCAAAGTTTGCATATCCAGGGTTTGTGTTTGATTGAGAGTGATTTGCAGTGTCACCGTAAGCTTTGTAGTATGACAATTTACCTTTGAAAAGGTTATTTGCATCAGGAGCATATCCCATACCTAGCCAAAGTCTGTTTGTAAGTAAATCAGGGTTGCTTGATTTAGCACCACTTGCGTGTTTATAGTGGATAGAATCAAATGCCGTTCTGAAATCAACATCCCATTTGATATTATCGTTTGCTGCAAGTACTTTTACTTCGCTTACATTTTTAGTAGTTTTGTCAACTTTTTTGTCAACTTTTTCTATCTCTTTAGAATTTTCGGCTAATTTTGCCTCCAAAGCTGCTATCTGAGCTTTTAGCGCGTTTAGTTGAGCCATCACATCATTATTACTGTTTGCAAACGACGCCGTTGCACAACATGCAGCAA
This sequence comes from Epsilonproteobacteria bacterium UBA6211, assembly GCA_002421845.1. Lineage (GTDB taxonomy): Bacteria > Campylobacterota > Campylobacteria > Campylobacterales > Arcobacteraceae > UBA6211. Next base: position 22,967 of record DISL01000070.1, read on the forward strand.
TAGATAGTGAAAGTATACTCTTTTTCATATTGTATCCTTTTTGTTAAAATTTCCTTATTGTACTCACTAAAAGGTTAAGAAAATCTTAAAGTAAAAGCCACAAGAATTCTACATAAATGGCTTTTATAGGCTATTATAATATATCTAATAAATTCTAATTATATAAGTTTATATAATATTGCTTATTGTTATTAAAAGTTATATATGTTGGAATAAAATTATTAGTATAAACATTTAATAAATATAATAAAAACTAATATTCATATTGAACGATTTTGTCATATTTATATTGACATTTATAATAAAAAGTGTTAGAATTTTGAAGGTATGGGTACTGTAAATATACATACTTAAATTTTAGTTTTTTTTGAGGAGTTTTCTATGAAAAAAGTTGCATTGAGTATTCTTGTAGCAATGATGAGCTTATCTTATGGATATGCTGATGATGTTTTTAAGGCAAAACAAGAAAATATGAAAGCTAAGGTGACCGATAAACTTGGTCAAACTACTAGTAAAGAGGCTCAAGAATTTGCTAAGCAAAAAATTGCTTGTATTGACTCTGCAAAAACAGAGCAAGACTTGAAAGTGTGTAAAGATAAATTTCCTCCACAAAAGATGGATGAACTCATGAAAAAATAAGCTACCTAACAGTAGCTTATTTTTAGAAAACTTAGGTATAAAAATAAAAAGGAACATGAATGTTTTCAAATCTTAGTGTAGCTAAAAAAATAGGTGTTTTGGTTTTCCTAACTTTAATATCCTTTGTCTTTATTGCGGTAGTAAATCTTGTATTTTTAAGTTCAATAAAAACAAATGCCACATCTACTCAAAACAATGTTTTACTTCTTAAAGAACAAACAATTAAACTACTTGAATTATCCAAATCAATCCAACAAGCTATTTTTGTTGCTAAAGGAGAGGGATTTTCTTCAATAGTTGCAAAAAAAAGTATTTATTCAAATGAACAATACAAAGCTCATAAAAAGAGAGTTTTGGACTTATGTAAAGAACTAGATGAATTTATAACAACTTACAAAAAAGATGATAAAGAACTAAAAGAACTAAGTGATACTATAAACAAAAAAGCCGTTGCGTATCTAGCAACCATAGAGATGTTTCAATCTGACCTAGAAGATGACTATGACTATACTATTTCAACACTAGATACACAAGTAAAACCAAAAGAAGATACCTTAATAGAAAGTACGAATCAAATTCTTGATAAAGTGAATAAAAAGTTTCACACTACTTTTGAACAAATGGCAGATAGCTCCGTAAAAACAACGGTGGATGTAAAGAATCTCAATATTACAGTAATAGTAGTTATTCTAATTGCTTTATTATTGGTAGTTTTATTTACGATATATCTCATCAATAATATAAAATCATCTCTGAATACTGTTCAAAGCGGTCTAACATCGTTTTTTGCATTTTTAAACGGTGATTCTTCAAAAGCCGATACGATACACCTAAAAGGTGATGATGAATTTGGGCAAATGGCGATGATACTAAATACTAATATTATCAAAACAGAAAAGGGTATAGAAGAAGACAGGAAACTTATAGATGAAGCCATATCAGTTTTGGCTCATTTTGAACAAGGTGATTTATCACAAAGATTAAATATATCAGTTTCAAATCCATCTTTGATGCAGTTAAAAAATGTTTTGAACAAAATGGCTGGAAATCTTGAAAGCAATATTACAAATATCCTTTCTATACTAGACCAATATACAAAATACAATTATTTGGATCAAGTGAAAACAAACGGTTTGAAAGAGCATTTATTAAAACTAGCAAACGGTGTAAATAACCTTGGATTATCAATAACCGAAATGTTGAAAGAAAATAAAGCAAACGGTCTTACACTTGATGAAAGCTCAAATATACTACTTGCAAACGTAGATCAACTCAACCAAAGCTCAAATGAAGCAGCAGCAAGTCTTGAAGAAACAGCTGCAGCAATAGAAGAGATGACCGGAAATATAAGAAGCAATACTGAAAATATTGCAAAAATGGCGAATCTTGCAAATGGTGTAACAAAATCAGCACATAACGGTGAGCAACTTGCAAATCAAACAACAACAGCTATGGAAGAGATTAATGCTCAAGTAAGCCTGATAAATGAAGCAATAGCCGTTATTGATCAAATTGCATTCCAAACAAATATCCTTTCACTTAATGCTGCAGTGGAAGCTGCAACGGCAGGAGAGGCAGGTAAAGGGTTTGCCGTGGTTGCAGGGGAAGTGCGAAATCTTGCTTCAAGAAGTGCAGAAGCTGCTAAAGAGATAAAAGAGATAGTAGAACGTGCCACATCAAAAGCAAATCAAGGTAAAGCAATAGCTAATGATATGATTCAAGGTTACACGGAATTAAATCAAAATATAGGTCAAACAATAACTCTTATTGCAGATATTGAACACGCTTCAAAAGAACAACTAGCAGGAATTGAACAAATTAATGATGCTGTTACAAGACTAGACAGACAAACACAACAAAATGCGTCTGTTGCATCTCAAACTCAAGATGTCGCATCTTTGACAGACCAAATAGCAAAACTAATAGTTGATAGTGCAGATTCAAAAAACTTTGTGGGTAAAAACGAAGTACAAGGTAGAAAATTTAGATAATAAAAAAAGGGCGAGGATAAAATCCCCACCCTTTTTAAACTTACTAAATCTATATTAGCAAGATGGAACGTTTCCTGAATCACTTGCATAGTTATGTAAGAAATCAAATAGGAAGCCTTTATATTTGTCACCTTTTGAATCTACGAAATCAGGAGCAACAGCCGGACAGATTTTGTTGATTTCTTGGCTTAATTTACCGCTATCTTTGATCTCTTTCCACTCATCTTGAGTATGAGCAGCAGCTACTTTCGCACCTGTTGCATTACAAGGACCTTTTAAATCTTTGTTAAATAATTTTTGTCCTTTATCTGGACTAGCACTTGCTACAGTAGCACTTAAACCTAAAACTAAAGCACTTGCCATAGCTATTTTTAGTAATTTACTCATTACAATCTCCTTATTTTTTTGGTATGGGGCATTATAAACTAAATAAAATAAAAGTTAAATTAAAAGTATGATATTATTTGCTTTTATAATAAACGGATTTAAAAATGAAACATTATCAACTAAAAGCTATCATAAACTATCTAAAAAACTTCAAAAATATCAAACATATCAAAAGAGTTCAAAACAGTACTATCAAAGTAGAGTTTGACAACAGGAGCATTATCTATTTTGATTTGACAAAGGGTTCTACAAATATTTTCAAATCGGACAATGCTTTAGAATCCAAATCATTCAACGCCCCTTTTGATACGATACTACAAAAAAAACTCACCAATTCATCCATAGAAAATATAGAATTGGTAAATAACGATAGATTAGTAAGATTTACTCTCAATGTCAAAAGTAGTTACAAACAAGAAAAAGTCTATTTACAACTTGAATTTACGGGTATCCATACAAATGTAATAATACTTGACTCAAATATGGTAGTCATAGAAGCCCTTAGACATATAAGCGAAAATATATCATCAAGGATAGTAAAAGTGGGTCAAAAGCTCGAAGAGATACCCACCAAGCCATTTAATCCAAAAGAAGAAGATATAGATGATATTGAAAAGTTTTTGTACGACAACTACAAGCAAAAAGAAGAAAATGAGCTACAGCAACAAAAAAAATCAAAAATAAATATCCTAAAAAAAGAGGAATCTAAACTTCAAAAAATTATAGCATCTCTCCCTAGCCTAGAGGAGCTTGAAAGTGATGCTATGTCACTTTCCAATGATGCAAATATACTTTTGGCAAATACTCACGCTATAAAACCCTATGAAAAAGAGGTAGTTTTATACGACTTTGAAAACAATGTCAAAAAATTTGATTTATCCCAAGTATCAAACGTATCAATATATATAAATAAACTTTTTGCTCAAGCAAAAAAACTAAAACAAAAAGCAAAAAACCTACACATAGAAAAAGAGAATTTAGAACAAAAACTTGAATTTACTCAAAAAATGATAGAGGTTGTAAATAATTGTAAAAATATAGATGAACTTGAATTTTATATGCCGAAAAAAGAGAAAAATCAAACTAAAACAAAAAAAGAGCAGTTAAGTCAAACTTTTTTTATAGACGGGTATAAAATCATGCTAGGTAGAAATGAGCGAGAAAATATAGAACTTTTGCAAAATGCACGGGCGAGTGATTTTTGGTTTCACTTAAGGGATATGCCCTCTGCCCACGTAATAGTTCCGACTCAAAAAAAAGAGTTACCTCAAAATATAATAGAACAAGCTGCTATTTTGTGTGCAAAATTCAGCTCACCTTTCGGAGGCGATTATAATGTGGACTACACCCAAAGAAGGGAGCTTAAAATCCAAACAAAAGCGAATGTTTTGTATAATAACTACAAAACAATAAAAGTAAGGGTAGATTGATGTGGGATATTATAAAGTCTAGTTCCGAGAGGATTAAGACAAGTTTTATTATGTTGGGTGTGGTATTATTAGTCGGTTTTATCAATTCCCATTTTGTTACTTGGGTTGCATTCGGTGCATTAGCACTTATTGGATTGAAAGAGATGATGAATCTGACACAAATCAATGATGAAAAACTCTATATATATGCAGGGTTTATTTGGTTTTTTGCATATTTTCATCCGCACCCTCAAGATTTAGTTTTTGTCGTATTTGTGATATTTGCCTCTATTTTGGCATATACTCAAAACTTTGATAAAAAGCTATTTATCCCTATGCTTTATCCTATGGTTCCCTTTTTATTTCTTTTAGCACTCTATTTCGACTACGGTATGATGGTTTTATTATGGCTTATGCTAGTGGTTGCCGCAACGGATGTGGGGGCTTATTTTGCAGGGAGAAGGCTAGGTAAAACAAAGTTTTGCGAAACATCACCGAACAAAACAATGGAAGGGGTAATAGGCGGAATAATTCTCGGAACGCTAATCGGTTTGGTATTTTTCTTCCTTAACTTCTCAATAATCACGATTTTAGCAGTCTCTTTTGTAGTAAGTATATCTAGCGTATTCGGTGATTTATTTGAAAGCTACCTAAAAAGAACGGCAGGTGTCAAAGATAGCGGAGATATATTCCCAGGTCATGGAGGGGTACTAGATAGAGGAGACGGGTATTTCTTCGGTGCTATCATCATGTATGTTTTATTAAAGGCTTTTGTATGATAATACTAGGTTCTACCGGCTCAATAGGTGTAAATGCTCTAAAAATCGCAAAAAGATTTGATTTAAGCATAGAGACTTTAGTAGCAGGAACTAGTATTGATTTATTAAACGAACAAATTGCGGAATTTAGACCTGAGCGTGTAGTAGTAGCCAACGAAAACGATATATCAAAGGTAAATCATCCAAATGTCACCGCGGGTACAAGTGCCATCATAAAAGCGGTAGAAGAGTCGTCATCGCAAGTAGTAGTAAATGCTTTGGTCGGTTTTCTTGGACTTGCACCTACGATAACCGCCATAAAACAAGGCAAAACCGTAGCCTTAGCAAACAAAGAATCACTAGTGGTTGCCGGTGAGTTCTTGGATATGAGCAAAATTATCCCTATAGATAGTGAACATTTCGGGCTTTGGTATCTACAAAACGACAAAAAAATATCGAGTATGACAATCACTGCAAGCGGTGGGTCTTTTAGGGATTATTCCCATGCAGAACTTGAAAACGTAACAGTAGCTCAAGCACTAAATCACCCAAACTGGTCTATGGGTAGCAAGATTACTATAGATAGTGCAACTATGACAAACAAACTTTTTGAACTTTTGGAAGCAAAATGGCTTTTTGATACCACAAAATTAGATGCAATAATAGAGACAAAATCCATCATACACGCTCTTGTAAACTTCAAAGACGGAAGTACAACGGCCCATATAGCAACACCGAATATGCAACTTCCTATAGCTTATGCACTCCTTGGCAAAGTCGAAGAAGAGATAGTTCCTATAGTTGACCTATGTGAAGTGGGTAGTTTGGAGTTTAAAAGAATAGACAAAGCAAAATACCCTATATGGGAGCTAAAAGATGATTTACTCTCCAACCCACATAGGGGAGTAGTAGTAAATGCGGCAAATGAAGTTGGTGTTTATAGGTTTTTAAAGGGTGAAATTGGATTTTTGGATATTGCAAAAACTACTATCAAATCCTATGAAAAGTTTATCAACGTAAAACCGTCTAATATTCATGACATTTTTGCCATAGATAAAGAGGTCAAAGAGTTTGCATGGCAGATTTAACAATACCTTTTATAATCCTTCTTTTGATTGTGATATTTCTTCTAATCAATAGAAGTAGGTTTGAAAGTGACGTTAAAAAGCAATTTGAAGAGGAACTTGAAAAATATAAAACTTTAGAAACAAAACAATCTATACAACAAAAATCAAAAGAGTTGAGAGGGTTGGTTTTTGAAACCGACGGCAAAGTAACCGTAGAGGTTTTTGATGAAACTACAAAATCAAAAATAGAGCGTTCAAAATTTGAGTTAAAGGATTTTCAATGCTAAAATATCTTTTACTGCTAATATTGTTTCTTGAAAGCTTGAGTGCCGATAAGTTTTATCGAACCGCAAATACGGTAACCGATAAGGTAAATTTCCTTATGTGGCAAGATAATGATGCCGCAGCTACCGTTATGCTAACACACAAAGAGGCTTTGGAGTATTGTGAAAATCTCGTATTAGAAAGCTATGATAACTGGCGACTTCCCACTATCAAAGAACTAGAACTGATAGTGGATAAAAAAAACGACCCGTTTTATATAGCTAAAATTTTCAAAAACAAAAAAGCAAGTGGATACTGGGCAAAAGATACCGTTACGCGAACTCTTAATTTTTATGCTTGGTATATGAATTTTATTAGCGGTACCCCTTATTATTATAATAGGGATTATAATAAATACGTAAGATGTGTTAGGGATATAAGGTAAGATGGAGAGAAAAATGAAAAAAGTACTTATAATACACGGTCTTGGAGGCAGTGATTATCCCCATTGGCAAAGTTGGTTAGCAAGTGAGCTTATCAAGATAAACTTTACCGTATCATTTCCTGCTTTACCGAATCGTGATAATCCTGATTTAAACGAGTGGCTTGCGTTTATCAATAATGAGATAAAACATTTTAAACCCGATATAGTAGTATGCCACTCTTTAGCAAATCTCCTTTGGTTTCATTTGGTGGATAAGTATGAGATACCTACTATCCAAAAACTTATGCTTGTAGCTCCGGTATCACAAAATTGCAAAGTAAAAGAACTTCAAAGCTTTTTACCGTATCCTCTGCCGTCAGATTTGAGAGCCAAAGAGGTAATAATGGCTTGTGGAGATAACGACCCTTACATAAGCATAGATGAAGCTATAGCTCTTCAAAGTAGCCTTAATATAGGGATGAAAATAATGGAAAACGCAGGACATATAAATCGTGATAGCGGTTTTGGTGAACTAACTTGTGCTTTGGAGTGGATACAAAGATGATTTTGAGTATTGAAAGTAGCTGTGACGATAGCTCAATAGCTATCACAAGGATAGATGACTATAAATTAGTTTATCACAAAAAAATATCACAAGAACTAGACCATAGCGTATATGGCGGGGTTGTACCTGAACTTGCCGCAAGATTACATACGGAAGCTTTACCGAAAATACTAGAAGAATGTAAAGAATATTTCCCATACCTAAAAGCCGTAGCGGTCACAAATGAACCGGGACTTAGCGTTACGCTTTTAGAGGGTGTAATGATGGCAAAGGCATTGAGTTTGAGCTTAAATATCCCTATCATCGCGGTAAATCACCTAAAAGGGCATATTTACTCTTTATTTATAGAAAAAGAGGCTACAATGCCTATAACAGTCCTACTTGTAAGCGGTGGTCATACACAGATAATAGAAGCAACTTCTCTAAAAGATATGAAAGTAATAGCAACTACCCAAGATGATAGTTTCGGCGAGAGTTTTGATAAGGTAGCTAAAATGCTAGGACTTGGATACCCAGGCGGTCCTATAGTGGCAAAAATGGCAGTGGACGGGGATGAAAAGGCTTATGATTTCCCTATACCGCTAAGAAATAGCCCAAATATAGAGTTTAGTTATAGCGGACTTAAAAACGCCGTAAGACTAGCCATAGAATCAGAGCTAAAATCTTCTACCTCAGCACCTCAGCACCTAAGCACCTCAGTAACTTCTAACATCTGTGCCTCCTTTGAAAAAACGGCAGTTGCCCACTTGATGCAAAAACTAAAAAAATATTTTAAAACTACAAGATCAAATATCTTTGCGGTAGTGGGTGGAGCAAGTGCCAATATTAGGCTTAGAGGTGAACTTGAAGATTTATGCAAAGAGTATAATTGCAAACTACTACTATCACCTCTTGAATTTTGTAGCGATAATGCGGCAATGATAGGAAGATGTGCCGTAGAACAATACAAAATAGGCGATTTTACTGATATAAATACCCTTGATATAAGCCCAAGAAGTAAATTCTAAAAAGTGATTACCTTCCAATCACTTTGAAGGGCATTTGTCATCATTTCACCGGTATGTATAGGCTCTATTCCTAGATTTTCTAAATCTTTTGTTACGCCGTATTCATCACTACATACCACACATACGTTAAATTTCACTCCTGTAACCATACAGTTTCTTACTTTTTCTTGTAACTCCGTGTTTTCAGCCACAAGCTTTGCACTAGGTCCCCAAAGCATTATAGTAGCTTCATCCCAATAGTTTCTAGGCAACATAACAGACCCATATAACAAAACCAATTTCTTTGCTACCTCTATCTCGCCACTTGACCACACTATCAAAAGTTTGTTTTTCATATTTTTTCCTATTTTCTTAAATCCAATAAAATTGTAAATTTAGCACCGGTAAACAACTTGCCGTTATATTCAAAAGTTTTATTCCTTACTTTTATATCACCGCCGTGTCGTTGGACTATAATCTGATATGCCATAGGAAGCCCCAAGCCTGTCCCTACGCTTTGGTGTTTGGTAGTAAAATAAGGCTCATATAACCTTGGTATTATATCTTCAGGGATACCGCCACCGTTGTCCAAAATGGAGATTTTAGCCTTTTTATCATCTTTGGTCAAAGTCATAATAATAACCCTATCATCTTCGCCCACATGCTCTTTCAGCGCATCTTTTGCATTATTTATTATATTGATAAAAGATTGTATTAGTTCATTTTCATAACACGCTATTTCCGCATCTTCTACAATATCTAACTTGATACTTATACCGTGATTTTTGAAAGATGAGTTGAGCAACGAAAGGGTCTTATCCAAAATCGAACTAAGCATACAAGAGATTTTAGAAGTATTGTTATCTTTTATAAAATTCCTAAAATCATCTATGGTTTTTGAGAGATAATTAGCTTGATTTACTATCTCATCCATATCATCTCTCAAATCATACCCACTTACTTCACCGAAATCTTGTCTCATTTTTAATCCACTTGCAATAACACTTATTATACTAAGAGGTTGTCTCCACTGATGGGCAATATTCCCTATCATTTCACCCATTGAGGCAAGTTTTGATTGTTTTTCTATGGTTTTTAGATACGATATATCTTTCATACTAACCAACATATTCTTACCGTTTGGCATCAAAGCAACAGACATATTTACGGTTATGACCCTATCTTTTATTATACAATTCTTCTCAAATCCTTCAAGAATCTCACCACTTAACACCCTACCTAAAGCCTCTTTTGACTTGACCTTATCCTCATCAGCCGACAACTCTATACAAGATGTTTGTAAAAGTTCTTCTTCACTAAGACCCGTAATCTCACAATATGCCCTATTGACTTTGATAAATCTACTATCTTTGTCTATTATGGCTATACCGTCTTTTGTTGTATTAAATATCTCTTGTAGCTCTTTTTTCTGCTCTATCAAAGCCTCTTCTTGTTTTTTTAGCTTGGTTATATCCCTACCTATTCCTAAAACACCTATCAAATTTCCATGATAATCTTTTACGGATGTTTTTGTTGTTTCGGTAAATTCACTATGACCGTCACTAAAAGTCAACTCTTCCAAATTTGTGCAAGGGTGGTCTGCATACATCGCACGATTGTCGTTGTCCCTAAAAAAATCTGCCAAATCTTTTGATACGAAATCATAGTCAGTTTTACCTATTATATCTTTTTGTGGAGTTCCATAAAGTCCTTCAAACTTTTTATTGCATAGTACATATACCCCATCAGGATCTTTTAGCCACAATAAATCAGGGATAAACTCTATAATTGAAGATAGTCTGTTTTTCTGTTCCAGATACATATCTTGAGTTCTTTTTAATTTATTGTTAGTAACTTGTACATATATCATCAAAGCTATAATCACAGCCAAAACGACAAAAGCTACTAAAATAGGAAATTGATAGTTATGCCATATATCAATCAAACTAACGCTATTTGGTACATCATAAGGAGGCAATCTTAAATCTTTTGCCAACTTATCTATTGCCGTATAATCAGCAGGTGGTATAAAGCCCCCTATTCGTAGAGATTTTGATACATTATGATCTTCTTTGATAGTATATAATGCAGATGCCACCTCTCTAATTATATTTATATTAACCCCATCCATAGCACAAATCGCCATTTCCGGGTATAAAGGTGTTGATACCCTATACGGAAACCCTTCAAACTTATATTCATTTATATATTTCAACTCATCGGCACTTATTTTATTTTCTCTTATAAGTTTTTCTATAACTCCGCTTCTTGCAAAACCAACATCGGCTTTACCGTTTTTAAGTGCTTCTATAAAGTCGTAATGACTTTTTGAAATCACAAAATTCTTTTCGTTAAGTTTTATATCTTGTTTGAAAAATTCATATAAAGGGACTTGATAAGCACCGAAAAACCCATCACCCATAGTCACTATTTTTTTATTTTTTATATCTTGCAAAGAGTTTATATCATCCCTTTTTTGTAGTGTGACTATTGTACCTGCAAGAGAAGATGAATAATTACCGACCACGCTATAAACCAAAGTTGCTATGGTACTAGAGATTAAATTTTGATTTTTGAGTTCTATATATTGCAACGGACTAACCATTATAAATTGGACTTTTTTATTTCTTACGGCACTATTTATATCATCATACGTCATAGTTTCAATATCAATACGGCATTCTTTATTGTCAATTTTACTGTTTAGATAATCTTCGAGTACATTATATTTATTTACGTCTATATCCCGCGTTCTATTTTCAAATATACCAAATACTATTTTTTCTTTCGCATTAACAATATCAGAAATAAATAAAACACAAACTAAAACCAACAATAGCCTAAAACTCACTATATTCCCCAATTTCTATTATATATATCACTCTTCGTTATTTTAACACAATTATTTTAAAATACGAATTATTTTTGTTAATAAGGTATTTTTGGTATAATAACGATTAATACTATTTTTTGGAGAGGCGATGAAAAAAAATTTATTTGAAATAGGTGCCAAACTAGAAGGTATGCAAAGTGATAAAAACGGTAAACTGCTAGTATCCGACAAAACATCTTCTACTACTTCATCCTCACATCAAGAACCTCTCGTATTTAAAAGAGAAAAAAGAAACGGCAAGGTGGTTACCATAGTCGGAAGATTCGTATGCAATGATGAGGAGAAAAAAAAGGTCTTAAAGCTTCTCAAATCAAAACTCGGATGCGGTGGTACTATAGATAATGAATGGCTAGAACTCCAAGGTGAATTACAAGATAAAGTCAAAGATGTATTAAGTGCTAACGGCTGGAAATTTAGGAAGTAACTATGAAAAAAGTATATAAAAGCGTTGAATCTTTGGATAAAAGGTGTTATGAAAAATACGGATTGAGTGAAGATTTACTTCAAGAACACGCAGCTCTTGGTATCTATGAACATATACAAACCTTATCAGATATAACAAATATTTTGGTAGTTTGCGGTGGAGGAAACAACGGTGCAGACGGTATGGCTTTGGCAAGATTACTTGACTGCAACTACAAAGTAACATTATGTGTTCTTGGGGAACCAAAATCACCTATGGCAAAAATACAATACCAAAGGTTACAAAAACTCGGTATAGAAGTTTGTACTACCCTACCGAATCAAGATTTTGACGTGATTGTAGATGCTATTTTCGGGAGTGGGCTGAACAAAGAGTTAAACGATTTTTATATCCATACGATAGATACTCTAAACACTAAAAAAGCCCATAAAATATCATGTGATATACCTAGCGGCATAGATATAAAAGGAAATCCATCACCGGTAGCTTTTAAGGCTGATACCACTATCGCTATGGGGGCTTTGAAACTTTCACTTTTGAGTGATTTGGCAAAGGACTATACGGGTGATATAAAAATAGCAAATTTAGGTCTAGGTGATACTAAATACGAAGAGAGTACAAATTTTTATTGTTTGGAAGAAAAAGACTTAAACCTACCGATAAGAACTAAAAAATCATCACACAAGGGTGATTTCGGGCATATTTTAGTTGTTGCAGGAGAAAAAATAGGGGCTTCGGTACTAGCAGGAGATGCCGGTTTTGCCCTAGGTGCTGGACTTGTAAGCGTACTTACCCATGATGATAGACTAGCACTTCCTCATCATATAATGCATACACACCATATACCACACAATATCACTTCCATAGCCATAGGGATGGGTTTAGGGAATTTTGAAAAAGACGAAATCAAAAAAATCTTAACACTTGACGTACCTAAAGTCTGCGATGCTGATTTGTTGCACTCGGATATTATTCTTGATATATTAGAAGCTGAAAATATAGTTCTTACCCCACATCCAAAAGAGTTTACAAGCCTTTTGAAGATTTGCGATATTGCCGATATTGACGCAAAAACATTACAAGAAAATAGATTCTTTTATGCAGAACTTTTTTGTCGCAAATATCCGAATATAACACTTGTACTAAAAGGGGCAAATACAATAATAGCCCAAAACGATAAAATGTATATAAATCCTCATGGGTCAAGTATTTTATCCCAAGGGGGAAGCGGTGACGTACTAAGCGGATTTATAGCGTCATATCTTGCCCAAGGTTATGATGCTTTGCAAAGTGCTATAAACGGCTCTTTGGCATTGACACTCAGTGCAAAAACCTACCCGTATAATAACTATTCGTTAAAACCTCAAGATTTGATAGAAGGAGTGAGAAAACTATGAATAAATATTGCATAATCCAAACGACCTACGAAGAGAAAAAAGATGCCAATAAAGTAGCCACTTTGCTACTGGCAAAAAAACTGGCTGCTTGTGTACAAATAAGCAAAATAAAATCATTTTACACCTATGAAGATAAGATTCATAAAAGCAATGAGTATATACTTAGCATAAAAACTAAAAAATCAAAGTATGATGAAATACAAAGCTTTATCAAAGCAACACATCCCTATAATTTGCCAGAAATTATATGTATAGATATAACAAAAGCAAGTGCAGAATACCTGCAATGGATAGAGGAGAACGTAGAATGAGCGATATACTAAAAATAGGAAAATATGAATTTAACTCAAGATTAATAGTAGGAAGCGGAAAATATAAAGATTTCCAAACCACAAGGGAAGCCACGCTAGCTAGCGGAAGCGAACTTATCACGGTAGCGATTAGAAGGGTAAACATAACAAACCCGAATGAAGAAAATTTGCTTGATTATTTCAAAGATACAAACGTCAAACTTTTGCCAAATAGTGCAGGATGTTTTACAGCTGAAGAAGCTATTACGACTTTTAGACTAATGCGTGAAGCTACGGGTATAGATATAATCAAACTTGAAGTAATAGGCGATGCTCAAAAGACTCTATATCCTGATGTAATAGAGACGATAAAAGCTTGTGAAATACTAAAAAAAGACGGCTTTACTATCATGGCATATACAAGTGATGACCCTATAATTGCCAAAAAACTAGAAGATGCAGGAGCTGACGCTATCATGCCTTTAGCAGCACCTATCGGAAGCGGTTTAGGGATTCAAAACAAATACAATATCGCATTTATCAAAGACGCCGTTAAAGTTCCGGTTATAGTAGATGCAGGTGTAGGTTGTGCAAGTGACGCTACTATTGCTATGGAGCTAGGAGCTGAAGCGGTTTTGACAAATACGGCGATAGCTTGTGCAAATGACCCGATAGCTATGGCAACTGCTATGAAACACGCGGTAATAGCAGGAAGATTAGGCTACAAAGCGGGAAGAATTCCTAAAAAACCTTATGCTACGGCTTCAAGTCCGGTAGATGGCTTGATACAATTTTAATAAATTCCGACCTAAAGTCGGGATTTGTTAAAAAATTTTATCATTTTTGATAAAAACCTATTGACAAACACTAAAAATTAGGATATAATTCCACTCCATTTTAAATAATGTTGAGACTTTGTTCGGGGCGTAGCGCAGTCTGGTTAGCGCACTTGGTTTGGGACCAAGGGGCCGGAGGTTCGAATCCTCTCGCCCCGACCACTTTAAGATGGTGGGTGTAGCTCAGTTGGTTAGAGCATCAGATTGTGGTCCTGAGGGTCGTGGGTTCAATTCCCATCATCCACCCCATCTTTATTTAAATGTAACTTTTTTAAGCGTCCTTAGCTCAGCTGGATAGAGCAACGCCCTTCTAAGGCGTAGGTCACACGTTCGAATCGTGTAGGGCGTACCACTTATGCGGATGTGGTGAAATTGGCAGACACGCCAGACTTAGGATCTGGTGCCGAAAGGTGTGGAGGTTCGACTCCTCTCATCCGCACCATATATATACTTCAAACATCGATAAAATCAACAATCTTGAAAACAAAAACTTAGCTCAAACAAGGCTATTTTTAGCGGTTGCACTAATGGTTGCACTTTTGGTTACACGAAAGGGGCAAAAATGCTAAAAATAACTTCTGTATTTCAGCATAGGAATAAACTTCGCCCATTCAAGAGCGCCCATTCAAGAGATAAATGCATA
>DISL01000025.1 GCA_002421845.1 Epsilonproteobacteria bacterium UBA6211
TTTGATGATTTCTTCAGTGCTTTATGCCAAAAAGCAGGACTGTCATCTAATTGTTTAGAATCAAGACCGACTATTTATAAGTATAATGTAGAAAAAATTAAATAAGATTTCTAAGTTGGTATGTTATATCACCAGCGCCAAAACCGCTTATGATACCGTTTGTGAGAGTTGTTAGAAGATTGTTATCTTGATAAATTTCTACCTTACAATTACTTGTTTTTATATGAGTTGCAAGTATAGGATTATAAAAAGCAAATTCATTTTCAAAGTCAATTTCTTGTGCCTCTTCTCCAGCACTATAAACGGGAAGAATTATAAGTTTGTCTATACCGCTAAAACATCTTTTGAAATGTTCTAGATTGTTTATTGTTCTACTATATTTATGTGGTTGCCATATTGCAACAGACTCTTTAATACCGCTTAGTTCTTGGTATAAATTAATAGATTTGATAGTAGCCTCTATCTCCGTAGGGTGGTGACCGTAGTCGTCTATAAGGATAAAATGGTCACATTTTTGTAGCACGTCAAATCTTTTTTTGATACCTTTATATTTTTTGATATTCTGTTTTATAGCAGGTAAGCTTATCTCGTTTAAAGCTGCCAAAATAGCCAGTGAAGCATCAAGAGCTATATGAAACCCAAAACCGTACACTTCAAATTCACCCAAATCTTTTAGTTCAAATTTTGTATAAGGTTCATCGTTTTTTAGCATAAAAGATAGATTTTTTATATCTTTTGACGGATAAAGTCTTATTGCATCAAGTTCAAGTTTACCCAAGAACTCATCTTCAGCATTGATAACTCTTATTTTTGCTAGTTTCAAAAAACTCTCATAAGCTCCGTAAAACTTATCCAAATCGTATTTATAATATTCCATATGTTCCGGTTCAGCATTGGTTACTATTGCACAATAAGGGTTTGAGTTTAGAAAACTTCCGTCGCTCTCATCCGCTTCAAAGCTTACAAGTTTTTCATCTACAAAACGGAAATTTGAATCAAACTCTTTTGCCTCAGCACCTATTAGTGCAGTGTTTTGTAAAATTGCCGTCAAAATAGCAGTAGTCGTACTTTTGCCATGAGCCCCTGCAACACAATAGTTTTTACTTTTGCTCAAAATCAAAGGCAAAGCCTCTTTTCTTGGGATTACTTTTAGTTCTTTTTGCATAGCTTCAACCAACTCACAGTTTGATTGTTTGACCGCTGCAGAATATATAACTATATCTTGATCTTTAATAGCACTTGAATCATGAGGGATATTTACCGTTATCCCTTCATTTGAAAGTTTTTTTGTCAAAAGTGATTCTTTCATATCACTTCCGCTTATGGTATGACCGCTAAAATTAAGCAGTCTTGCTATGGCACTTAGCCCTATGCCGCCGATTCCTATAAAATGTACTTTCAAGCATTACCCCATCATTGATTGTATTTGTAGATTTATCTCTTGCACGACATCTGCATTGTCTTGTAAGTATTCAGCTGTGTCAAAGTTATATCTTGTAATAAAATATCCGTAAATATCACTACTATTTTGTTCTTCGTGGTCTATTTTAGTATAGAACGAATCCAAAGTTTCTTGATTGTGTACATTTATGATATGGATAATTAACGAATTATTAAGAGTTTCATCATTGATAATACTGTTTAAGATATAAAATATCCCTTTTGCACCGTTGTAGTTTTGGTTACTCCAATGTTCTATCGCATATTCATATATTGCACGAGCAACATACAACCCTTCTTCTTGCAAATCAAGTGTACCTTGAGAAGCTAGAGTTTGTTCTACTTTTTCAAATGCTAGTTGTAGGATATTTTCATATACCGAATCTATTCTTGATATATCAAGATCCAAAATTAACATTGTATCAAGTACCTCATACAGTTCTTTTAGATTTTTTGTTGCTTTTGCACTTTCTTCTTTTTCTGCTATAAACTTCAAAAAATCTGGATTTGTTCTTGCCTCTTGTAATTCACTTGCTTCCATTTTATTCCTTTTTTTGTAAATTGTAAATCGTAAGTCGTAAGCTGTAGTAACTAGTTTCTACCATCTGCTCTCTATCACCTACTATCTGCTACCTAATCTAAAATCAGCTATTCTTTGTAGCACTTCTTTAGTTTTTGTTTCATTTTCCACAAGTGCTATTCTTATATAGCCCTTTCCTATACCGTTTCTTCCCAAAAAACTTCCCGGTAAAACTTTTACGTTTTTTTGTCTGTATAACTCTTTGGTAAATTCTAATTCATCACCAACCTCAAGCCATATATAAAACGTAGCCTTTGGTATCTCCACACCCAAGATTTCTTTTGCTATTTCAAAATTCTTCTTATAAGTCTCTTGAAATACTTTGACATGTTCCATATTATCCCAAGCTACCCTTGAAGCTTCTTGTATCGGAAGAGGTACTGCACACCCTATATATGTACGGTATTGCATATATCCTTTTAGTATATTTGCATCACCGCATACAAATCCGCTTCTAAGTCCCGGTGCAGAGCTTCTTTTTGAAATAGAATTGAGTGCTATGATATTTTTAAAAGTAGGATTCCCCGCTTTTATAGAGGCATTTAATATACTGACAGGCTTGTTTGATTCATCAAAATAAAGTTCACTATAACATTCATCATTAATAAGTACAAAATCAAATTCCAAAGCTTTTTTTACCCATACTACAAGCTCATCAAGCTCAATTACCGCTGATGTTGGATTGTTTGGGAAGTTTAGGATTACTAAATCACACTCTTTTAATATCTCATCGTTTATTTCAGGCTTAAAGTTGTTTTGAGGTGTCAAATCAAGGTGATGTACTTTTGCACGACTTGCAATAGCCGCCCCTTCATATATTTGATAAAAAGGGTTTGTATATGCCATAACAGGCTCTTTTTTATCAAATAAAAGGTATTGAGGCATATTAAATAAAACTTCTCTAGTCCCAAAAGTAGGAATAAGCTCTGATTTCTTAAGCTCAACTCCAAATCTTTCACGGTTAAACTTTATCATAGCCTCTTTTAGATTATCCTCACCGGCACTTTTTGGATATTTGTTTAATAAATGTGTACTATTTTTTAATGTTTCTTGTATAAATAAAGGTGTGTCAAATTGTGGCTCACCTATAGTCAAACTACTTGGGCTATACTCACTATTTGGCTCAATTCCTTCCAACAACTCTGTCAATTTTTCAAACGGATACTTTTCAAATTTCATATTTTCCTCTTTCTTAATTCTTCACGACTCACGATTTATGACTCACGATTTAAGATTCTTCAATAATCGGAATCAACAACTGATTAATATTAGTCAATTCATAAGCTATTATATCACTGTCCGTTGAAAAAACTTTCAGCCATCTATTTTGTAACATATTTTTCTTTAAAGGTAAAATTTGTAAAGAATCCTCATAATGTCTAAGTTCTCTTATTGGATTTTTACCGTTTGTGGTGATATGAACATCTTTTGAAAAAATCTTTGATAAATTCTCAAAATGTTTTAGTAGTTCACCCCTTCCGCTATTACCTATAGGGTCATAGTCAAAAACATTTATATCAAGCTTGAGTTGAGTTGATATATCCATAATTACAGGAGATATTTGCTCATAACTTTTTGTATCATTTAGAAAAACAACACTTTTCTTTGTCATACTCAGGTTTGATGTAGCAAGTTTTAAGATAGGGATTCTTAGGCTAAATATATCCGTAATAGCCTCTTTAAATTTCATCAAAGTAGATGTAAGCACCATCATACCGATATTGTATTTTTTAATATCTTGCTTGATAATATTTTTAAAACCAAGATTATGATAATCCACTTCTATAATAACAGACTCAAAATCTTTTGCTGCATCTTTTATTTGATTTATTAGTCCAAGGGTCGTAGGACGAGCAATTTTTATTATTAGTTTTTTGTTATTTAGTCTTTTGTGAAGCATCAATGTTTCATTTACCGCAGTCAAAATCTCATCGACTTCTTGTATATACATATCGATAAATAAGAATATATTTTGACCAAAAGGCATAGGAAACATACCGTCATTTTTAGATATGGCACTATATACTTGCATCAAAACCGAAGGTTTACCGATAGCTAGTATTATATCTTCAGGTTTTAGTATGAGTGATGGTCTTATTGGAATCATTTTTTGGTTTCTATAAAGCCCGAATATTTTCCACTCTACTTGCTCGATACTTCCGATATATCGATAGGCAAAAGAGCTACCGAAAGGTATCTTAATCTCCATTATTTCACCTGCACGAAGACCTATGTTTTGAGCAACTATAGGGATATTAGGTAGTCTTTCAAGCAATCCGTTGGCAGATATTTGAGCACTATCATATCTATAGATATGTTCATCACCGTTAAAATCTATTTCCCAAGGGTCATAAACGGTTATTTCAAGATTTGATTTGATATGCTTTAAGTTTTTTATAGTGTAAGTAGTATCGTCTTTAGAGTCAAGTACGACCAAGGCTTCGGTTATATACGTTTTATTTAGTAGTGACTCAAGTTTAAAAAGTGAAGTTGGATCAAATTCATAAAATCTAAAATTTACAGGGTAATCATCTTTGATAAGTGATTTATCCGTATAAACTATATCGTAAAGATTGTCAAGCGTATTTGCTTGTACCATTCTTTCTAATAGTTTTTTTGCTACAATACCGTCAAGTATTACTAAAATTTGTTTCAAATAACCACCTCATTTTAAAAAAGGATATTATACCTAAATGGAATTTAAAATAGACAAAACTGACCAAAATGCAAGAGCATGTACTATTAAAACAGCTCATTCGACTATCCAAACACCGGTTTTTATGCCGGTAGGTACGGCAGGAATAGTAAAAGCTCTTGATTCAAATGATATGTTATCTCTTGGAGCTGAAATAATCCTAGGCAATACCTATCATTTATATCTTCGCCCGGGAGATGAGCTAGTCAAAAAATTCGGTGGACTTCACGGATTTAGTAAATTTCCAAAAAGTTTTTTAACAGATAGCGGGGGATTCCAAGCTTTTAGTCTAAGCGATATAAGTAAAGCGGACAAAAACGGTATAATGTTCAAAAGTCATATAGACGGAAGCAAACACTATTTTACACCTCAAAAAGTTCTTGATATTCAATACAACCTAAATAGCGATATTATGATGATATTGGATGATTTGGTAGCATTACCAAATACAAAAGAGAGGATAAAACTTAGTATCGAAAGAACAACCCAGTGGGCAAAAGAGGCGATAGAATATCACAAATCCCAACAAGCTAAAGGCATAGGGGTAGATCAAAATATTTTTGCTATTATCCAAGGGGGTATAGATAAAGAGTTTAGAAAAATGTCGGCTGAAGCTCTTTGTGCTATGGAAGATTATGACGGATTTGCCATAGGTGGGCTTAGTGTCGGTGAACTTAATAATGAAATGTACGATACGGTAGAGTGGACTACTTCATTTATGCCTACAAACAAACCAAGATACCTTATGGGAGTAGGTACTCCGACGGATTTAATAGAAAATATCCACAGAGGGGTAGATATGTTTGATTGTGTTATGCCCACACGAAATGCAAGAAACGGTACACTATTTACAACCTTTGGAAAAGTAAATATAAAATCAGCCATGTATAAAGAAGATTCATTACCTATTGACCCTGCTTGTGATTGTTATACTTGTCGTAATTATTCAAGGGGATACCTAAATCATCTTTTTAGGTCAAAGGAAATTTCATATTTTAGACTTGCAACTTTACACAACTTGCATTATTATCTAACTCTTATGAAAGATGCGAGAAATGCTATACTTGAAGGGCGTTGGCTTGAGTTTAGAGCCGATTTTTATGCCAAACAACAGGCATAAAAAAAGGTCTAAGGCTTTCACCTTAGACCTTTTGTAAACCGTGGGAGTTAATTATTTTCTTAACTCTTGGATTTTCGCAGCTTTACCTGTTCTTGATTTTAAGTAGTTTAGTTTAGCTCTTCTTACTTTACCTGATCTTAAAAGAGTAACTTCTTTTAAAGACTCACTATAAAGTGGGAAAATTCTCTCTACACCAACACCGTTAGCTCCGATTTTTCTGATAGTAAATGTAGCATCAACACCTGTTCCGTGTTTTCCTATTACTATACCTTCGAATGCTTGAATTCTCGTTTTGTTACCTTCTTTGATTTCAACACCAAGTTTTAGTGTATCACCAGCTTTGAATGAAGGAACTTCTTTAGAAGCTAATTGAGCAGCTTCAAAGCTCGCTATGTATCTGTTTCTCATTGTTTTTTTCCTTTATCAGGTCTGTAGTATTTGGTTTTACAAATCGACATCTGAAATTTTAAGTTGGCAATTCTACTATGATTTCCCTTTAAAAAAGCTGAAGGCACACTTAAATTGTTAAAAATTTCAGGTTTTGTAAAAGATGGAGCTTCTAAAAGGTCATTTTCATAGCTTTCCATATCCAGTGACTCTTGATTTCCAAGAACTCCATCAACATTTCTTGAAATTGCATCACACATCACTAAAGAGGCTAGTTCTCCGCCTGTTAGGATATATTCACCTATACTAAAAACCTCATTGGCATACTCTTCTATTACCCTTTCATCTATCCCTTCATATCTTCCGCAAACAAAAACAACATTTTTTTTCTTTGCAAGTCTTTTTGCATCATTTTGACGAAACGGCTTAGCTGCAGCTAAAGGAAATATTATATAAGCATCATGATTTTTTGATTTTATTTCATTTAAAGTATCAAAAAGAGGTTGAGGAGTCATAAGAAGACCTGCCCCTCCACTACACAAATAATCATCCACTTTTTTGTGTTTATCCACGGTAAAATCCCTTGGATTGTAAAACTCATAGTTTATTAAATCTTTTTCTATTGCTTTTTTTAATATTGAATCTTTAAAATAAAATTCTATTAAATTTGAAAATAGCGTTACAAATGTAAATTTCATTTCTTTTACCTTTTACCTTTTACCTTATTTATTATATTGTAATCTTACTTTAGCTAAAATAAGCCCCAAAATATAAAAAAGTAGTAAAAATGGTTACATTACAAGATATTAAAGATGCAAGAGTAAGACTTGACGGCATAATACATAAAACCCCTTTGGCTTTAGCACCGAATTTGAGTGCGGTATGCAATAAAGAAATTTATATAAAAAAAGAGAATTTACAGCTTACCGGCAGTTTTAAACTAAGAGGTGCATTTAATAAAATAGCATTATTAAGTCAAGAACAAAAAAATGCAGGTGTTGTAGCTTCAAGTGCGGGAAATCATGCGCAAGGTGTAGCATTTGCAGCCAAACATTTCGGTATAGAGGCTACGATTTTTATGCCGGAAACTACACCTCTTACAAAAGTTAGCGGTGTAAAAGCTCTAGGTGCAGAGGTAGTATTAAAAGGTAGTAAGTATGATGAAGCTTATGCTTACGCAAAAGAGTATGCTACAAATCTAAATAAAACATTTGTTCACCCTTATGCAGATGATGAGGTAATAGCAGGGCAGGGTACTATTGCTTTGGAAGTTTTGGAACAAATAGAAGATATTGATACTTTTGTAGTCCCTATAGGCGGCGGTGGTCTTATAAGCGGTATAGCAATAGCGGCAAAAGCTATAAATCCAAATATTAAAGTAATCGGCGTAGTTGCTAGCGGTGCAAGGGCTATGAAAGAGTCTTATGAAGCAAAAACTGCTATAGATTCAATAGATGTAAAAACAATAGCAGACGGTATTGCAGTACGTGATATAACACCTAAAATGCTAGATTTAGTGTTGGAATATATTGATGAAGTGGTAGAAGTTGAAGACAAAGAGATAGCAAATGCCATCCTTTTCTTGCTTGAAAAACAAAAACTTGTGGTAGAAGGTGCAGGAGCTGCAGGAATTGCAGCCGTTATGCACGGAAAAGTTACAAGCGGAGCAAAAATTGCATTACCGCTTAGCGGCGGAAACATAGACGTAACTATGCTCTCACTAATAATAGAAAAAGGTCTTGTAAAATCAAGTAGAAAAATGAATCTTATGGTAACACTTGTTGATAAACCAGGTTCTTTGACAAGACTTACGGAGATTTTTAGAGATTGTCAGGCAAACATTGTTTATATAGATTACGATAGAAACTCTGTTCAGCTTGATTTCGGTGATGCTAATATAACCATCTCTTTGGAAACAAAAGGTGAGGCTCATCAAGAAGAGATTCGTGCTATGCTTAAAGCAAACGGTTATAGATTTAAAGAACTTTAAAGTAAAGTTTTTGTAAAATCTCGAACAAAAATAAAAAATTAGGTTAAATCTTAACAATCCTAAGAGGTTAGACCTGAAAATTTAAAGGAAAAAGATGCAAGATAGAGTATATTTATTGCTTGGCAATATCAGTCATGATCATACTTTTATAATTATGGCACATGTGTTTTTAGTTATAGGTATCGTATTTATGATATCAAGAATGGCAACTAAAAAAATGCAATTAGTTCCGACAGGTGCTCAAAACTTAATGGAAGCATACGTAGGTGGTGTTATATCTATAGGTAAAGATTCTATGGGTGAAGAAAATTCAAGAAAATTTCTTCCTTTGATAGGAACTTTAGGTTTGGTTATAGTAGTTTCTAACTTAATAGGTATTATCCCTATGTTTGAATCACCTACAAGTAACATTAACTTTACGTTATCATTGGCTTTAATAGTATTTGTATATTACAACTACTTAGGTATTAAGAAAAACGGTTTTGTAAACTATTTCAAACACTTTATGGGACCTGTTCCGGCACTTGCTCCGTTGATGTTCCCTATAGAGATAGTTTCTCACCTTTCAAGAATAGTTTCTCTTTCTTTCAGGCTTTTTGGTAACATCAAAGGTGATGACTTGTTCTTACTTGTATTATTGATGCTTGCTCCTTGGATTTTACCTTTACCTGCATTTTTCTTGTTGTTTGCTCTGGCATTCTTACAAGGGTTTATATTTATGATTCTTTCATACGTATATATCGCAGGATCAATCATGATGGAAGAAGAGGGACACTAAGAAAACAACAACTGCTTGTTGTTTTCGTGTCCCGCAAGACGATGCCCATGTGCGAACGAAGTGAGTACGGGCATACGTCAGGATACTTTGTCCCGCAAGACGATGCCCATGTGCGAACGAAGTGAGTAAGGGCATACGTCAGGACAGTCTTATATTATAAGAAAAACTAAAAAGGAGGACAAATCAATGTTCTCCTTTTTTTATTGGCAATAAATTATGAAAACCTATTTAATAACAGACCCAAAATATTATACAAACAACCCACAAACTTTTGCCGATACATTATCTAATGCACTCAAAAAACACAAAATTGATTATGCTTGTTTTAGAGATAAAAACTCTTCAAACTTAGATGAACTGGTAAAAACCTTTGTAAATATATGTAAAAAGTTGGATATAAACAATATTTTGATAAACTCTTATATAGATTTGGCTATTAAGCATAGAGCAAAGGGTGTTCATCTTACATCATTACAGTTTGACGAGATAACAAAAGCAAAAAATGCCGGGCTTTTTGTAGTGGTAAGTTGCCACAGCATAGATGATATTAAAAAAGCCAAAAGCCTTGGAGCGGACGGCGTGACATATTCACCTGTTTTTGAAACTCCAGACAAAGGGCGACCTATAGGGCTTGATGCTTTAAACATTGCTAAAGAGTCGGTAAAAGATATTATGATTTTTGCTTTGGGCGGTATTATTACAGATGAACAGATAGATAGTATCAAAAAAACAAAAGCAGACGGTTTTGCTTCAATAAGATATTTTGTATAAGGAGTGTTGTATGGGAGTAAATGAAATTATTGAAAGTTCATTGGAGTTACCTATTGAACAAAGAGTTGTTTTAGCAGATTTATTAACCCAAAGTTTAAATAACATTGACTTTGAGATAGAAAAAAATTGGGTAACAGAGGTCAAAAGACGCTTAGATTTATTTGATGCCGGGTTACTGGAAACAATTACCGAGGAACAATTTTTTAATGTTAATTAAATTTTCAAAATTAGCAAAATTTGATTTTGATGAAGCATACCAATATTATAAAAATGAGAATGATGCTTTAGCAAATAAGTTTAAAAGTGATATTCAGAAATCCATATCAAGGATAAAAAGTTTTCCTACTCTTTATCCCAAAATAGATGATAGAGTACATAAATGCGTTGCATCAAAATTTCCTTTTACGATTTATTATTTGACGGTTGATGATATAATTTATATATTAGCAGTAGCTAATCATTATAAAAATCCTAAATTTTATACAAAGAGATTTTAAGAATATGAATATAAAAGAACAAATATTAGAAATTTTAAACCATAGACCGCTTATTATAGATGGTGCTATGGGAACACAGATACAAACATATAAAGTTCCAGATAGTGCTTGGATTTACGAAGGGGAAAACTTAGAGGGGTGTAATGAGCTTTTAAATATCACCGCACCTGAGATCATCTCCAAAATCCACAATGCCTATGCTTACGCCGATGCAGATATGATAAAAACCAATACATTCGGGACAATGCCGTGGGTACTTGATGAATATGGATTGGGTGAGAAAGCGTATGAATTATCAAAACTAGGTGCAAAGCTAGTAAAAGATATATGTGACCAATACTCAACCCCGTCGAAACCTAGATTTGTTTTAGGCTCTATTGGACCTGGGACTAAGCTTCCAAGTCTTGGACATATCACTTATGATGAGATGTATGAGGGATACAAAATAGTTGCTCGTGGTCTTATAGATGGCGGTGTAGATGTATTTTTACTTGAAACTTGTCAAGACCCACTACAAATAAAAGCTGCAATACACGCAATAAACGATGTTCAAAAAGAACACTTTACCCTAAATCCCAAATCCCAAATCCCATATCCTATCATGGTAAGCGTAACCATAGAATTAAGCGGTTCGATGCTTATAGGTACCGACGCTCAAACTATTACGGCTATATTAGAGCCTTTTGATATATTATCCCTTGGGTTTAACTGCGGTACGGGACCGGAACAAGTGGCAAAACATCTAAAGGTATTAAGCCAAAACTATCACGGACTTATCTCAATCCACTCAAATGCAGGGCTTCCACAAAATAAAGGGGGATATACATATTATCCTATGGGTCCAAATGAGTTTAGTGCTTTACAAAAAGAGTTTTTAGAGCTTGATGGTGTTAGCTTTTTGGGAGGATGTTGCGGTACTACTCCTCAACATATCAAAGCTCTAAGTGACGCAGTACAAACAACCATACCGAAAAAACCGACAGGTAACCATCCAAAATCACTAGCATCACTTTTTAATACGGTTACTCTAAAACAAGAGCCGGCTCCCCTTTTGATAGGTGAAAGAAGTAATGCTACGGGAAGCAAGGCTTTTAGGGATTTATTATTAAATAGTGATTATGAGGGAACTTTGAGCGTAGCACAAGCCCAAGTACGAAGCGGGGCTCATATCTTAGACGTTAGTGTGGGATTTGCAGGGCGTGATGAGTCCAAAGATATGGATAAAGTAATCTCTATTTATTCTCAAAAGATACCATTACCTCTTATGCCGGATAGTACCCAAACCAAATCACTAGAAATTGCACTAAAACAAATCGGCGGTAAACCTATAATCAACTCCGTAAACCTTGAAGATGGGATAGAAAAGTTTGATGAAGTATGCTCTTTGGCTAAGAAATTTGGAGCGAGTTTGGTTTGTCTTGTGATAGATGAAGAGGGTATGGCAAAAACTGCAAAAAGAAAAGTAGAGGTTGCAGAACGTATTTATCAGTTAGCTACCCAAAAACACAGCATAGACCCAAGAGATTTGGTATTTGATATGCTTGTTTTTACCGTAGGAAGCGGTGATGATGAGTATAGGGACGCAGCTATTCAAACCATAGATGCAATAAGAGAATTTAGTACAATGCACCCTGAAATCGGTACTACTTTGGGACTATCAAATATCAGTTTTGGTCTTAGTGCAAATGCTAGGATTTATCTAAATAGCGTATTTTTACACCACTGCGTAAAAGCAGGGCTTACAAGTGCTATAGTAAATGTGGCACATTTGCTTCCTATTGCAAAGATAAGCGAAGAGGATTTAAAAGTTTGTGAAGATTTACTCTTTGACAATAGAAACGATGGTGACCCGCTTTTCAAATTTATAGACCATTTTTCTTCCATATCAAAAGTGGATACCGCAAAAGATGACGGATTTGAGCTTTTAAGCAATGAAGAAAAAGTCAAAAAGCTTTTAATAGACGGGGACAAACAAAGACTTATACCCCTAGTGGATACCATCAAAGATGAAGTATCCCCTGAACTTATAGTAAATGAGTGGTTGATAGATGGAATGAAAGTAATAGGTGAGCTTTTTGGAAGCGGTGCTATGCAACTCCCTTTTGTTTTGCAAAGTGCAGAGACTATGAAAGCTACCGTTGATTTCTTACAACCTTATTTACCGAAAAAAGAAAAAGATAGTAATACTACTTTGGTTCTTGGTACGGTCAAAGGTGATGTTCACGATGTTGGTAAAAATCTTGTTGATATAATCCTATCAAACAACGGCTTTAAGGTAGTAAATATCGGTATCAAAGCAGATTTAGGTGAGTTTGTAAAAGCACTTAAAGAGCATAATGCAGATGCCATAGGTATGAGTGGGCTACTTGTAAAAAGTACGGCTGTGATGAAAGAAAACCTTGAAGAGTTGCAAAAGTTAGGGGTCAAAGTACCTGTACTTCTAGGTGGGGCAGCACTTACAAAAGGGTTTATTGATGATTTTTGTCGCCCTGTATATGATGGTGATATATTTTATTGTCGTGATGCTTTTGACGGTGTGGTATCTATGCAAAGGATAGAAAAAGGGGGTGAGCTTGATACAAGTTTGGACAAAGTAGTAATAGATGAAAACAAAAAAGAGTTTGTCGCAAAAGTGAAAAAAGCTCCAATTCCGCACTATGATGATATAGTGATGCCATCACCTAAAGAGAAGATTTTAGTACCGCCTTTTTGGGGTAGAAGAGTGCTTAAAATACCACATTTAGAAGAACTTGCATACAAATGGATAAATCATAGAGTACTTTTCCGCCAAAGATGGGGATATAGAAAAAAAGGGAAAACTACAGAGGAGTTTTTAGAGCAAGAAGAAAAAGTGGTAAAACCTCTTTATGATAGATTAAAAAATCTATTTTTTGAAAAAGGGTTGTTTGACCCTATAGCACTTTACGGGTATTATCCATGCAGACGTGACGGGGATAGTTTACTTATCTTTGATGATGAGTTTATCTATCACAACGGAAATGATATAAGTTCTATGGCATTAGATGATATACGAGATAAAGCTATCAAAACTATAGAGTTACCGCGAAGCGAGTATATACCACATAGAAATATCGTGGATTATTTTGAAAGCGATAAAATGGATGTGATAGCATTTAGCTGTGTAAGTGCAGGGAAGATTTTGAGTGAATTTGAAAAAGAGCTATATGATCGTGGTGAATTTAGCGAGTATTATCTTGTGCATGGTTTAGGGGTAGAACTAGCTGAAGCACTAGCTGAAATAGTACACAAACAAATAAGACTTGACCTTGGAATTGCTAAAAATGAAGGTACAAGCCTAAATGACGTAAGAATGAAACAATACACGGGATGTAGGTATTCACCTGGGTATCCAGCGTGTCCTGAGCTTGAACTAAATCGTGAAATATTTGATTTGCTTAACCCGGAGGAGTTTGGTATAACTCTTAGTGAAACATTCCAAATAGTACCGGAACAAAGTACATGTGCCATAGTCGTACCGCACGATGAAGCTAAGTATTTTGCAATCTAAACCAATCCTTATCCATACTGCTATGCCTTGCGAAGCTCAAGGTATAGTGGAATATCTAAAACTTACGAAAACCTCCAAAAATACCTTTGAAAACGATGATATATTACTTTTGGTAGGTGGTATAGGAAAAGAAAAAACTATTATTGCACTTGAAAATATTTATAGCAAATATACATTTACTAAAGCTATCAATATAGGTATATCTGGCTGTGATGATACCTCATACCAAATAGGTGAGTTAGTGTGTACCACACACACTATAGACGGTATCCACCGTTTGCCTATTATTACGGTGGATACCCCTGCATC
The DNA here is from genome assembly GCA_002421845.1 of Epsilonproteobacteria bacterium UBA6211. Lineage (GTDB taxonomy): Bacteria > Campylobacterota > Campylobacteria > Campylobacterales > Arcobacteraceae > UBA6211. The sequence continues at coordinate 14,097 of DISL01000025.1, forward strand.
TTCTTCTATCTCAGTCACTCAGTCACTAAGTCACTCAGTAGCTTCTTTATACGATATGGAATCATCTTATTTTGTACAAATCTCATCTAAATATGTACAAAAACAGAATATTTATATTTTTAAAGTTATAAGCGATTATCTTGATACTACCA
>DISL01000101.1:0-26887 GCA_002421845.1 Epsilonproteobacteria bacterium UBA6211
TATGAGATAACGCGGAAGTCAGGAGAGTGTCGTAAATTCGTTTTGCGTATAAGAACTAAATCTAATCCCAACTCTTTTTCTAAGTCCCGTAATCCAATCTTGTAGCGTTCCAAAAGGACACATATATCCGCACCAAGCTTTATTTAGGACTGCAAACCATAAAAGAAAAGTCAAAAGACCTATCAAAATACCCAAACTTGCCATAGAAAAAATCACTTGTGTGGGCATTGCAAGTTGATGCTGAAGGGATATAAGATAGCAAGTCGCCGATGATTCGCTGTTGAACGGACATGCAAAAATAGGAAAACTACTACCGAAGCTTACGGCAAAATATCCTCCATATACAAAAAGGACAAATGCAATAAGCTGAATCCAAAATCTGACGTTTCGCAAATTACCGTTATTGATAAATCTTTTGAGTCTATTCATCATTTTGTATCTCTTGATAACATTTTGTTCTTCTTTGTCTGTAGATATATACAAGCAAAGTACTAAAAATCATAAAAGCTAGAGTAATAGCTAGTCCATAAGCATAAGATTTGTATTCATCTTCACCAGGATAAAACGTAACAGGGTAGGTTAGGATAAATTTCTCTTGATAATACGTATCGCTCAAAGAATCTCTTTCATACTCCATAGTAATCATTAGGCTTTGTTTGTGTCTTTTGTCAAATTCAGACCAATTTGGGAAATAATCTTTAATGATATTGAACTTTACAAACCCGTCTTTGTCTGTTTGTAGCTCTTGCTTCCATCCGGTGTCAAGATCAATTTTGATTTTAGCATTAGCCAAAGGTTTACCCTCTAATAAAGCTTGAAATTTAAGCTCTTCGCCGCTATAGTTCTTGTAAAAGAAACTATCTTCTTTATCTCCTCTAAACCGTATCAAGTCAATTTTTGGCTCTTTTGCAAAAAGTATCTCTCTATCTTTGTCGGAATATTTATCGGTATTACCGTGACTTCCTTGTAGGTATTCCATTTTTGCGGTTTTGTGGTACAAAATATCGTTATTTACGGTTTCATTGACTGCAAAAAGCGTATAATACCCGTTATTTGGTATTTCAAAAACAAAAGCATTTGATTTTTTATCTTTGTTTAAATCTTTTAATTCCTGTTTTGAACTATAATAAAAAGATTTTACATCTACATTTGCAAGGCTTTGGGCATTGATATTTCCTGAAGCCAACCATATTTTTTTTGTAGGTATTACGTTTGGATTACCAGAACCTCCACCGTGACTATGCATAGAACCGCCGCCTTTATCTCCTTTTGCCTTTGATGGGTCTTCAAGGGTAAAAAATATTGGTTCATCGTCTTTTATAGCAGAACTTGTAGTCGGTGCAAAATCTTTGAATGCTACTTCAAGGGCTTGGTCAAAATCCATTAGCTCACCGCCGTTTTGTTTTACAAACTCTACTGCATCGGATTTTTCCTTGAAAGCATATTTACTAACACTGCTCATGGTTGCAGGTTTATTGCTTCCTACCACATAAAAAGCACTTTTTACATCAATAAACTTCAAGCTTTTTATATCCACGACTTGTATGTTTTCAAGGGGAAGTTTGTTTATCATCAAATCTTCACACAAACAGTGAATAGAACAATATTGTCTTACTTTACCGTCTAGTGTTGCCGTGTGATTTGTTTTATAAAATTGCGGTAAATTCATACCACATACGATACCGCTTGTTTTATTTCTGCCATCTTGTAAAAGTGTAGCATCTTTGAACGGAACACTTTGAAACATATCCTTACCGCCTCCGCCGTGAGAGTGTGACGAGTGAGAACCGTTTTGAGCAGGTGGATATTTTACGAGTATATACCCTCTATAAGAGTTGATAGCTATAAAAAATATAACTAAAAACGAAGCAAAAATATAAGCAAATATTTTCCTAATTTTGGTACTTTCGATGAGTTTGAGTCTTATATATAAAAGTATCAAAGTCCATATTATCCCAAGCCATTTCAAAAGACCTAGATAATGCAACCATGCATCGCCTCTTTTTGCCAACGGTGAAACTTCTGCTACAATACCAAATGCTTGTGCAAAACCTTGAATGATAGTTTGATAATCTTTGACAAAAAAAGTCTCCAAAGTATGCCCTAGCGAACCTAAGATAAACAAAGGTGCATAAGCATATCCCAAAGTCATAAAAGTTTGAGAGTAGTCTTTTTTGAGTACTTTTGAAGCCAGATAAAGTCCCATAACAGCAAAAAAAGATGTAAGTAAAACTGCATAAATAAATGCAAACATTCCGCCGTATTCACTAAGCCCCAAAAACATTGCCGTTTGATTCCAAATCATAGTATCGACTATAGAACTTCTATCAAGCCCATGGGCAAAAGTCATGGTCACCGGAATAGAAGCAAGGATAAGGATATAAACCCATATCTCTTCTTTGAGAGTTTTGAATTTGTCAAAAAGCTTTTGTGACGGCTTGGTAAATTTGAACTTGACCGATTCACAACTGTTGGCACACTCCATACACAAAGTACAATCATCCATGGAGTTTTTGTGAGCAAATGTAAAAGGTTTCAAATCATAAGGACATGCTTTTGCACACTCAAATGTTTTACAGTTTTTGCAATTATCGGTATAAGTTTCTAGTTTTGTAAACGATAGTTTGTCATAAGCTCTACACATACTACCTATCGGGCAGATATATTTGCAATAACTCATATCTTTGTAAACATAGTAAAAAACTATAGCGATAGCCGTCATACCCGTAAACATACTTGCCGTTCCCCAAGGAGTTCTCCAAAAGTTTGGAAAAGTATAGTAAATTCCCCACCAACCGATAACTAGTAAAAATATCCCTATATATCTATTTTGTAGCCATTTAGGGATATTTCTTTTGAGTCCAACTGCAGTGATGTATTTACCTATGAAACCGTGAGGACAGATTCCGCAAAAAATACGCCCAAATGTAGGAAGAGTAGAAACCATAAACAAAGCCCAAAACAATCCCCAAAAAACTGCACCCGTGAATATATTTTCTTTTGTAGGATTTGAAAAACCGTAATATACGGCATATACGAATAAAGCCAAAACAATAACTCTAATACTCAATAAAAACTTAGGATTTTTAAAGAAAAATCCTAAGATGGGTCTATTGAAAATATCATTATTGTCTCTTTTTATAAAATTGACCATAAGATATTACCTTGTATTAAAATTTAAGAGCTAAACCGGCTGTGTATGTTCTACCTTGATTGACTGTGAGTGACAAATCTTCTGCATCGAATTTACCGTCATTATTTCTATCACTACTTGATCTAGCAGTATTATAATAATACTCATCAAATAGGTTATCAACTCTTGCGAATAAAGTCGCTTCATAGTTATTTATTTTAGTTTTATACTGTCCAAGTATATTGACAGTTGAATAACCGTCAATTTTTATAGCATTTAAATCATCAGCATAGTAGCTCGATTTTTTATTTATTTCTGTTGTAAATAAAAATTTAGGAGTCACTTGGAAATCAAAAGCAAGATTAATTGTATGTCTTGATGTTCTAGGTATGGTATTTCCCGTTACGTCAAAATGCGATATGGTTGTAATGTTTGAATTTCCATCAAGATCGATAGTAAAGTTGTTATAATCCGTATATTTTGCCTTTAAGTAGGTATATGCTAAATTATATGAAATTTTTTCATGCAGTTTATCTTTTATAGCAAGTTCAAGCCCTTCATGTTTTGCTCCACCTACATTATCCCACATATCACTATCTGCACCTGTGCTTTTACCATAGTTTCCTGATGTTTTCATTATAAAATCTTTTCTATCTATTCTAAACAAAGAAGCTTCATATCCAAACGTTCCACTATATCCTCTTATTCCTATTTCATAATTGTGTGATTGTTCCGGTTTTAAGTCATAATTAGCTTCCGTACAAGAATATGTACTACATGAACCACCAAGCATTTGATCAACAGTCGGTGCTCTAAAACCTGTAGAATAGTTTACAAATAATGAATTATTATCATTTATATCATAGTTCGACCCAACTCTATATGAATAAACATCAAAATCTTTGCTGAAATCAGTGTCATTTAATATATCATGACTATCAAGTTTTATAGTGTCATATCTTAAGTTAAAAGTAGCACTTAGTTTATCGTTTAACTGATGTTTGTATTCACCGTAAAGTGCATAAACATTCTCATCCATTTTATCTTGGCTTCTTGTATCTCCTGCCGTATATACCGTACCGCCTGGACCAGGTCTACTTTTGTATGTAACTTTATTTACAGTTTTGTTGTTATACTCATTATCTCTTAAATCAATTCCAAGAAGAGTTGCGAATGACTCATAAGATGTTCTATACTCACTTTTGATACCGGCTTGTGTTTGCTTGTAGAAATTATTTACGGTATAGTCATCATCCGTGAATAATGGTGCGGATGAACCTGTAATATCAGTCGTTTGCGGGGCAGACCAAAATGTTGTATCATCTTTATAAACATACCCATTAACTAATAAATTGGAATTATTTTCAAAATCTTTTGAATATGTTGCAAATGCTTTAAGTAGTTCTACATCAAACATTCTAGTATAGTCTCTACTCTCTTCAACACCGTTAAAAATACTTTTTGGATTATTCTTTGCTTCAGTAGCACCACCTACGGTACCGTGTGAATCTTTTTTACGTTTTGAATATTCCGTACCGAAACTAATATCGGATGTTTCATCTATATAATATTGTATTTTACCGTTGAAATATTTTGCACTATAGCCCGAATCTTCATGATAGCCGTCAGCTTTTCTTTCACTTCCTTGAATATGAAAACTAAGTTTGTCGTTAGCATATCCAGTTCTAGCAAGGATTTTTTGGTAGCCAAAACTTCCACGCTCAATAGTAGCAAAATTGTGTGCATATTTTGCACCCCTTTTTGTAGTGATAATAACTGCACCACTTAATGCATCATCACCAAAAAGATAACTTGCCCCACCTTTGATAACTTTGATTGATTCTATATTGTCTAAATCTATATTAACTGCACCTGTTCTCTCAAATACCGGTACACCGTCGATAACGACTGCAACACCAGGTTTTTCGCCCATGTACATTTGGTTTTCTACACCTCTGATATGTATTTTTAGAGAATCTCCAGTTTTTACCTCTGTAGTAATACCCGGTATAGACTGAAGCATTTGTTGGATGTTTTCCACATGTGAATCATCAACTTTTTGACCGCTTATACTAGATACACTTGATACTTCAGTTTTATTTGACATAAATTTATCATCAATAGTAGATGACTCTACGTTTATTAATCCAAGATTTTCGTTTGCATTTGCACCGTTTACAATACCGACCAAAAGACAGGCAAGTAAGGCTTTATTTGTGGATATTTTCATATTTCCCCTTTTTTTATGTAAAAAATTTGTAGTATTCTCTCATATTAGTGTTAATTATTAATATATTTATTTAAGTTTATTGATATTTATATATTTTTAACTCTTTTTAATTATTAAAGTATTAGAATTAAATAAGATTTTTTTATAAGGAGTGGATAATGAAAAAGTTGTCATCTGTGTTATTGGGGGCTTTGTTTTGTAGTAGTGTGTTGTATGCCGTTGATTATAATTCAATGACTTTAGAACAATTAGAAGCACTCAAGGGGACTGTTCCTGTTGAAAAAAGAAATGAGTTTCAAGAAGTCATGAGAAATAAAAAACAAGGTCAGAATCAAGTAAATAAAGAGTATAGGGATGAGCAAAGAGAATTGAAATTAGAAGAAAAAGAAGAGCGTAAAGAGATGAAGCAATTACAAAAAGATGATAAAAAGCAGTTGATGCAAGAAATAAAAGAACAAAAAAAAGAACAGCAACAGCAGTTCTTACAAGAACGTAAAAAACAAAATGAAGGTGGACAAAGAAAAGGGATGATGTAAAAAAATGCATAAAATGATTTGATTATTTTAAAGACAACTGTATATTATTTATACAGTTGTCTTTTTATAAATGTTGATTTTTTGTGTATAATCTAGTTTAAATTACAAATATAAGGGGTTTTAGTGTTTAATAATATGCAAAATTCGAGTGAAACAGAGTATTCAAAAGAGTTTTTTGTATTTTATGAAATAGCATTAAGACTACTTGATTTAAATAACTACCAAGATTCTATTTCTAAATCGCTAAGAATTTTAAAAGATAGCTTCAAATTCAAAAAATGTGAGATTTACATACCTGACGATGATGATTTGAAACTTTTTGCATCTTCCGATCAAGATATAGAACCTACGTTCAAAGAATTTAGAGAAGCACGTATTTTGGCTCAAAAAAGTCAAGAAAGAATAGTTGTGGACAATCAATATAACGATATGGTATTTTTTGATAAGTCAAAAAATGTAGATATTGAAAATATAATTTATTTGGCTATTCCGCTTATTCATAAGGGTGATGTTATAGGTATTTTTAGCACATCATTTTATGAAAATAGTGATGATTCCTCTATTAAAAAGATTAATTTTATCGATTATATAACTACTTTGTATAGATATGCTATTTTTTCAAATCTTGAAAAAGACTATAAGGTAGGTAAGTTTCAAGAACTAAAGCAATATTATGAAAAAGAGTTTGATTTAAGTTATTATGATATGCAAACTTGCGTATTTATAGATGAGCCTATGAAAACTCTTAAAAACAATGTAATTAAACTAGCTCCTAATGATATAAGAGTTCTTATCAAAGGTGAAATAGGTACAGAAAAACTCTCTATAGCCACAATGATTCATAAATTAAGCCACAGACAAAATAAGCCTTTTGTAATATTAAATTCAAATATATATGATGATAGGGATTTGGAAATTGAGCTTTTTGGGAATAAGAAGCAAGTAAACAAAATGAGCAAAGATTTCAAGATGGGCAAACTAGAACTTGCTAACGGTGGGACTTTGATTATTGAAGATATTGATAAACTGCCTATGTTTATTCAAAAAAAACTTGTGGATGTTTTAAAATATAATGAACATAAAAGTCAAGCTTTCTCAAAATATAATGTCAGAATTATTGCAACAACATCAAATGAGTTGGACAGTGCTATTTTAAACGGTACATTTTACGGGGAACTTTATACTATTTTAAATCTACTTACTATAGAAGTGCCTCCTTTACGTAAAAGAGGTAGTGATATAGCTTATTTTATCAATACAATGTTAGATAAGTTTAATATCTTATATGGCAAAAATATAGCTTTTAGCGATGATGCTTTGATGTTTTTACAGACATATCCTTATCAAGGTAATGTTAAAGAACTTGAATGTTGTATAGAAAAAATAGTCTATGCGTCTTCAAAGTCTGTTATTACTAAAAATGATATTTTACTTCTTGGTGCGATGCTTGGAAGCGAAGATCAACAAAAAGAGTATCAAGATATTTTTATGTCCAATAGAACCTTAGAAGAGCTAGAAAAAGAAGCTATTTTAAATGCACTTATAAAAACGAACTACAATCAAACTGAAGCTGCGAAACGTTTGGGTATAACACTTAGACAGATAGGGTATAAAATTAAGAAATATGAGCTTATATAAGTAACTTATAACCACTTTTTTGACATAATCAAACAAAAACAATTTACAAAGAAGAATCTATGTCAAAAATATCATATTTGGAAGCTATAAATAAAATTCAATCTCTTGCAATCAAATCAAGTACAAAAAAAATCTTTTTATCGGACAGTTTAGGCAAAATCCTTGCTTGTGATATAAAAGCTCACGCAGATTCACCTGCTTATCCAACGGCTGCGATGGATGGATATTCAATCAAACTTCAAGACAATGAACATACGGAAGAATTTGAACTTATCGATTACTCTCCTGCAGGTAGCATCGTATCAAGTGAAGTTAGTAAAACTACGTGTATCAAAACATTTACAGGTTCTTTGATGCCAAAGGGTTCAGACACTTTGGTTCCTATCGAGAATATCGAACTAAAAGAGAATAAAATATATATTAAACAAAAAGTTCCTCTTGGGTTTGCGGTAATGAAAGTAGGGGAGAACTATACAAAAGATGAGATTTTGATACCAAAAGGCACAAGAATAGATTTTGCAGAGATAGGGGTGATGGCAAGTCTTAATATAGTATTTGTTGAAGTTTACGAGTCTCCAAAAGTTGCCATTTGTTCTACAGGAAGTGAAATACTTGATTTAGGTGAAGAAAAACAAAACGAATCACAAATTAGAAGCTCAAATCATCTTACTATCGAGGCATTAGCTAGAAAATACGGATGCGATACTTTACAACTCGGACTTGTAAAAGATGATAAAGAATCTATACTCAAAGCTTTTGAAAATGGTCTCAATACATCTGATATTTTGGTAACAACAGGCGGAGTGAGCGTAGGGGACTTTGATTTTGTAAAAGATATAGTTATAGACAAGCTAGGTGCTACCGTCATTTTTAAAGGTGTGGAAGTAAAGCCGGGTCAGCATGTTATAGTTGCACAGGTTGGAAATAAGTTTATTTGTTCATTACCGGGTTTTGCATACAGTAGTACGGTATGTTTTATATTGTTTTGTTTGCCGATAGTATTTAGTTTTAGAGGTAATCATGAAAAACTGAATATAGTGAAGGCAATAGCAAAAACATCATACAAAAACAATACGACAAAAACAGTATTTACCGCATCAAATTTAAAATATACCGGTACGCATTATGAAGTAGATACTAATAATAAAAAAAGTGGCACAAGTGCTATTTTGACAAATCTTTTGGGAAATAGTGCTCTGGTGATAATAGAACCGAATACGTCATATAAAGAAGGTGACCTTGTGGATACTATTATTTTATAGTTGTTCCAATAAAAAAATCGTTAATATTACACCCTAAAATATAAGCCATTTTGTATAAATGTGTCAGATTAAAGTGCTGTTTATTGTGGTAAATCTCTGCTTGAGATACAAGTCCTACGGATTTATGACCCATTAACTCAGATAATTTTAGCTGTGAATACCCCTTGGCTTCTCTTAGTCTTTTGACATTCAAGCCTACTGTTTTATGGAAATTATCTATAGAATCGATACTAATCTCATCTGCACTTTTATCCATATAACCTCTTTGACGAATAATTTAACTAAGGATAAAGTATATTATGATAGAATAATTTTATCAACTAGCTATTACTAGTTATATTGACAAAGGTTATTTATGAAAATACTTATTATTGATGAATATATCTCCCTTGCAAAAGTACTAAGTGAGTATATTATAAAAAACTATCCTATGGTTACTGTAGATAGTGTAAATAATATTAAAGCCTTAAATAGTTATATATCTAAGGTTAATTATTATGATATTATAGTTATTAATTTCGGTAGTTTTAACAACAACAAACTACTTGAGAATGTTCTAACACATAACCATAAGCAGAGAACGGTAATCATAAGTTCCGATTCAAAGTGTACCGATAGTATAAGTTGTGAGCATTGTACAAAGCATTATAATAAAGTGAGACTTATTCCTCCATTTAGTATGTACAGCTTAATGGACTATGTAGTAAAAAATGAAGGGCAAGAATGCCCTCATTATAAACATTGTGACGATTTTAAATTTGTAGTATAAAAATATTTATCTAGCTAATCTTTTAAGTGGATATTTTATAACGTATTCTCTCATCAAAGGCGGAACATCAAGGTACTTATCATCATCTTTTGAGATAGTTATAGTTAGATGTTCTTTATCTTCTTCCACTTGATGCTGTGTGCTGTTTCTAAGTTCTTTTGATTCAAAACCTGTCGCAACTATAGTTATTTTTACTTCATCACGCTCTAGCGTATCATCCGTAGTCGTACCGAAAATTACATCTGCACTTCCACTTTCTATATTGTCATAAAGTCTTGTCATTACGTCATTGATAGAAAATAGCGAAACTTGTGGATGAACATTGAAGTGTATCAAGATACCCCTTGCACTACTTAATGACATCTTATCTAAAAGAGGTGATTCGATAGCATCGTCAAGTGCTCTAATAGCGGCATCTTCACCTTTTGCTCGACCTACACCCATAAGTGCCATACCTTTGTGTTGCATGATTTTTTTAATATCTGCAAAGTCAACGTTGATGTCGTTGTTACCTGGGTTTAGGATAACTTCACTCATACCGCTAACAGCTTGGAATAGTATATTATCTACAAGTTTGAAAGCATCTTTCATCCCTATGTCGCGATCAACTATTTCCAAAAGTCTATCATTCGGTATAATTATGATAGAGTCACTTACTTTTTTTAGTTCTTCAAGTCCAAGATTTGCAAGTCCTGCTCTTTTTTTACCTTCCCAACTAAAAGGTTTAGTTACTACGGTAACAGTTAATGCACCCACTTCTTTAGCGGCTTTTACTATGATTGGGGCTGCTCCCGTACCTGTACCGCCACCAAGTCCTGCAGCAATAAAAACTATATCAGAGCCTTCAAAAGTATTTTTAATATCTTCATAGTTTTCTACGGCAGAGTCACGACCTATTTCCGGTTCCATTCCTGCACCCCAACCTTTAGTAAGCTTGGTACCAAGTTGTATTTTTTTTGGAGCTTTTGATACTTGTAGTGCTTGAAAATCCGTATTTGCAACAATCAAGTCTATTTTGTAACTACCTTCGTTAATCATGTGGTTTATCATATTACATCCACCACCGCCTACACCTACAACAGATATTTTTACCAAATTCTCACCTAAAACCTTTGTAGGTAAATCGACTTTTATGCTAGTTGGGTCAAATAAATTATCCATTAAAACCACTCCAATACTTTATTCCACGCTTTAGAAAGCGGATTTGTGTTATTTTTTGTTAAATTCGAAAGTTCTGTTAAATCACCTTTTGAAGGCTTGATATTCTTTGTATTATTCATAATAGGAATCTCTTGTTTTGGTTGTGGTTGATGTTTGATTGAATACGGTTTTCTAAGCCTTTTATTTGAATCAAGCTCAAACGCAGGATTTAAATCAAGTCCATACAACAATAAACCGACAGTTGTAGCCATCATAGGATTGTCAAAATCCAAATAGCCGTTTTTGATATTCTTAGGATTAGTTACCTTGATAGGTATATTACCAAAAATCATAGAGGCAAGTTCTTCTATCCCATCAAGTCTGCTCATACCGCCCGTCAATATTATCCCGGTACCTAATTTATCGATTAGTCCGCTAGATTTTATTTTGTTTGCCAAGAATATAAGGGTCTCTTCGACTCTTGCATGGATTATTGTTTGAATCATATCTATTGATACTTCTTTTGTTTCTTGCTCATTTCCGATAAGTGGAACTTGAACTTTTCTGATACTATTTTCATCATTTTCATCTATCGGAAGTAAAGAGCCGTATTTGATTTTAACGGTCTCGGCTGCAAGTGGAGGAGTATGTAACATAATAGATAAGTCGTTTGTAACGCTTAAAGAACCGACAGGTAAAAAGTCGCTATATATCATTGAATTACCTTTATAGATAATCAAATCACTTGTACTACTTCCCATATCGATTACGGCAACACCGAATTTCTTTTGCTCGTCATTCATAGTAGCCAATGAAGCAGCATAACCGTGAAGTACAAACGTACTATTTTCAATACCTGCAACTTTTAATGCACTTTTTACGTTTGTTATTGCCGTTTTTTTAGCAGTTACGATATATACATTTACTTCAAGTCTTGAAGCATTCATATTTAATGGATTAGCAAATTCCCCGTCATCTACTTTAAATGAAATAGGAAATACATGTATAGCTTCATAATCAGGAACAATATTTGCGTTGTAATGAGCCATTTGCATTACTTGGTTTATCTCTTTTTCCGTAATTACTCCATTTGGAATATTTACCGCACCTTTTGAGATTATATTTTTTGTAGAAGCTGCTGAAAATGATATATATACTTCGTCAATAGTTGCTTCAGCACTTTTTTTTGCATCCTCGACAGATAATCTTATACCATCGCCTACATTTTGAATATCTGTTATAAGCCCTTTTTCTATTCCGCTAGTTTGAGTGTTACCCACACCAAGAATATTTATTCTATTGTCAAAATCATTTCTGGCAACAACGGTTACAATATTTGTTGTACCTATGTCTATTGCTAATATTGTTTTATTCAAGCTATATTCCTTTATTTCATATAAGATGTTACTTTATATTTTTGTTCTAGTGTTTCTAAAAGTTTTGAGAACATTTCATTTTTCTTAATATCAAGTATTGTATTAGATACTATCATATCTTTTGAGTTGGTATAATCACCCAATTTAGAATCTAAAATTTTATAAGCTACAACTTTGTCTTGTAGTTCCACAAAACCTGATTTCTCTTTTGATGATAATAATCTAGTTAAAAACTCATTTGCTTCATCAACTCTTAAACCGTTTATAACCTCTATAGATTCTCTGTTAACAAATCCGATATTTTCCAGATTATTGTTTTCGATAGCTTCCGTAGCTTTTGTTATAAGAGCTTTTTGTGACATTTGAGCTTTATAATCTTCAGTAACCAAATCTTTGGCATTATCAAATTCTAAAGCCTTTGGTTGATTTGTATTAATAAGTTTTAAAATCACGTAATTATCGTCAACAATAAAAGGTTTTGCAACATCACCAGATTTAAGATTTGCAATTTCTTGTAGATATTTCTCTGCACCTTTAGTATCTTGAGCTATATTCATATTTTTTTGAAATTCAGTCTCACCTTTTTTTAGTGACAGATAAGTTTTAAGGGCAGTATTTTTTGTTTGTTCAAGATTAAAAGCATTTAATACATCACTTTTTGCTTCATCAAATGTTTTTATTTTGCCGTCTTCTTGTTTGTATTCAAGTCTTGTTTTTTCATAAAACTCTTGCAAGTCGCTATCTGTTGCTTGAGAGTGGTTATTTGGGACTTCGTATAGAGCTATATCGTAAGACAATTTCGATAAATAGCTTTGTTTATTTTGTTCCCAAAATTTAACAAGTTCATCATTGTCGATATTTATCGATACATCTTTTGAAGTAAGTACCTTGATGCTAACATTGTCTTTCATGAAAATCAAACCGCTAATATCTTCAACTTCTGCTTGTGCATTTTTAATTTGAAACATTGTTTGTATTTTATCTACAATCAAATCGTTTTTTAACATTTTTTCAAATTCTACAGGTGTTATTCTGTTTTGTTTTAGCACTTGAATATACTGCTCTTTATCAAACTTACCCTCTTTTTGAAAAGATTGTATAGATATCAGTGTTTTTGCGACCTCTTCATCCGTCACCATAATACCTATGTCATCTGCAAATGACAATATTAGATATTTTTGTACAAGTGTTTGAAGTGCCATCGATTCAAGACCAAATTGTTTTGCAAGTTCTTGGTTGAATTTATCACCAAATATTGAAGAGTATTGAGAATATAGATTATTATATTCCCTTTGTAGTTCACTCATAGCAATCTCTTTTTTGCCTACTTTTGCTACAGTTCCTTCTGTTTTACCAAAATCATAAGCTCCCCAACCGACAAAACCTGCCCCGATAAAAGCTATTGTACTTATCCAAATAGTAATCACTAACCATTTTTTATGTCTTTGCATCCATTCAATCATCTAAAACCTCTTATTAATCCTTTAAAATTAGCATATTATACTGATTTATTGCTTTTGTGTAGGTAAGTTAGCCTTAACCCAATCGTAAACAAAACCGTTTTTTACATTATATACATTTGAAAAACCGTTTTTTGCCAAAATATTTGCAACTTCTTTGGTTCTGCTGCCACTTCTGCAAATAAGTATTATCTCTTTTGACAAATCCATTTTAACCAAATCTTCAACTTGTGATACAAAGTTTTGGTTAAATACCCTTTGCCCTTCAATTTCAAAATAAGACTCTATTAATATGGCATTTGTAGGTCTCATAAAATCGTACTCTTTTTTGGTTCTTACATCTATAAGAACAACTCCTCTTTTTTGCATTTCATAAGCTTCTCTAGCTGTTATATCAGCTTTATATTCCGTATTATCGGCAAAAGCAAAAGAGCTTATTAATAAAATTAAAACTAAAATATTTTTCATTATGAATTTTCCTTTTGTACGTGATATGTGTCATTTATTATTGAATCATCGTATGGGTCAAGATGCATATTTATAACCCAGTTTTTATTCGGTTCTAGTTTTCTTATATTTGCTTCTATTCTATCACTTGCTCTGTGTGCGTCCATCAAAGAGATAAGACAATCAAATACAAGATGAACCTCTACGAAAATATCTTGTCCGGCTTGTCTTGTTTTAAGGTAATGAAAATCGTTGACAAGACTCTCTTCTTTGATAGTGTTTTCTATTTTTTCTACCATCTCATGTTCTAATGACCTATCAAGTAATACCAATACACCCTCTTGTATAAGCTCGTATGCAGAATATATTATAAAAAGAGCTATACCTCCACCCACCAATACATCTGCGAACTCTATCCCGGTAAGATATACTATTGCTATACTAAGCAAAACGGCACCGTTTGAATAAATATCTGTTTTATAGTGAAGGGCGTCTGCTTTTATAACCATAGAATCTGTTTTCTTTGCCACATAGTTCAAGTACAAAACCAAGCATAACGTGATAACCAAAGATGCAATCATTACATACAAAGCTAACTCTAAATGTGATGATTCATCACCGTATATTGCTTTTTTTCCGGCTTGATATAATAAAAATAGACCTGATATTGCTATGACACTCCCTTCTATTACTGATGCTAAAGCTTCTATTTTACCTCTACCGTAATTAAATGTTTCATCGGCAGGTTTTTCACTTTTTGATATGGCAAAATAGTTAAATAAAGAAACGAACATATCTAAAATAGAGTCAACTGCAGAAGCTAAAACAGCCACACTGCCACTTGCTATACCGATTCCGAATTTTATCAAGGTTAAGAATCCTGCAACCGAACTTGATACAAGTGTTGCTTTTTTTTGGAGAGTCATTTTATATAATAATCCATTTTATTAATTTTATACATATTTTATGCAAAAATAGCTTAAAAAGTGATTAGCCTTATTTATAAAATTAGTTCTTATGCTTAATATATAATTAAAAATAAGTGTATTAAAATGGTAAAATATGTATATAGGAGATGGTAATATGCAATTAAATAACAATCTTCAATCTAATCAGAGCTTATATTTTGAGCCAAGTAAGAGTCTGCAAAAGATTGCTACGGCTTTAGCTGTAAATCAAGCATCAGATAATCCGGCAACTCAGGCTGTTGCCGATATTTTAAGAACTCAATCTAACGGTTATATTCAGTCTCTTAGTAATGTAAATGGTGCCGTAGCATCTGTGCAAATAGCAGACGGTGCTATGAATGAACAATCAAGAATATTAGATAAAGTTCAAGAAAGACTTTTACAAGCAGCAAACGGTACAACATCACAAGAGGGTAGAGAAGCAATACTCAAAGATGTAAAAGCTCTTATGAAAAACTTTGACGATATAGCATCAAATACCAACTATAACGGTAAAACTTTGTTGCAAAATAGTAGTTCTGACAAATCTTCTTCGTCCGTGGAGTTGTTTCAAATCGGAAACAATTCTCAAGATACGTTGAGCTATTCTTCTATACAGTCAAACAGTGAAGGTTTGGGGCTTAGTAATTTGGTAAGTCAAGATGTAAATTCATTTGATGCCAATAAGGCAAGAGAATTTTTAGGACAGGTTCAAAATGCAATGGATGGTCTAAATACCTATAGAGGTGAGTTGGGAAGCGTACAAAATCAACTTGAAAGTTCAGGCAAAAACCTTATTTCACAACAGGCTCAAACGGTACAAGCTCAAGCTGAAATGGTAGGAGCGAATATATCCCAAGAGATTTCTAGCTTTAATAAACAAAATGTTTTATCTCAGGTGGGTTCTTATGTGCAATCACAATCAAATTCTATGCAACAAAGTGTATTAAGACTTCTGACATAAACAATAAAACAAGGGAGGGGTTAAGCGTCATCCCTCTTCGTTTTTTCATATAGTTCATCAAACCAACTTATGGTCTCTTCTTTTAAATATATTTTCTTTCTAAGCAAATCATCTCTTATGGATATTAAATCTTCTAAGTCAAGATACTGTATATAATTTTTATTTATAGGTGTAGCTGTTTTATCATAAGTTGTCAGCTCTTCTATTTCGGCTAAAATTTCTAGTTTTTCTATTTCGTTATTCATTGTTAATCTTTTTTAAAATATCCACAAGATAAAGCCCGAGTTTTGCTTCACCTATATCGTCTTCTTTACAAACGCAACTACCACAAGCCGTTCCGGCATCTGTTAATTCTTGAAGTTTTTCTAAAGTATCTGCTTTTTCTTCTTTGATTGCATATATTATTTCACCTAGTGTTACATGACGACACTTACATACTTCGTAATCCATTTCGTAAGTCATTAAATTCCTCTATCTTTTTTAATGATTTCATAGGCTTCATTTATTTCTTGAAGTTTTTGAGTGGCTTCTGCTATACTTTTTTCATCACCGCCTTTTCCGGTAACTATATCAGGATGATGAATTCTTACTAGTTTTCTATATTTTGATTTTAATTCTTCGTTTGAATCATCTTTTGAAGCACCTAAAATTTCATAGGCTTTTTCTAAAGTATTGATTTTGTGTGCTTTTTGTTCGCTATGGAATCTTTCAAATCTTTTGATTATAGCCTCTAAATCTATTTTATTTATTTCTAAAGCATTTGCAATATCTTCAATAATCATAAATTCAGTTTCACTAAATTCACTATCTATAAATGCAACATTTACTAAATACTCAATAACCTTTAACCTCTTATCGTAATCTCTTTTTGTTAATTTTAAGTATTTTTGAGAAATTATAATAGTATTATCAAATGTTAGTTTTTCTTGATTGTAGATTTTTTTTAGCTCATCTCTTATAAATGCACTATCTTCAAAGTGTGATGAAATATCGTTGAAAGTGTGACTTAAAAGCTCTGCTTCTAGCTCACATACTTGACCGTCTGCTTTTGATACTTTTGCCATAAGTGCAACGAGGAGCCCGGCTTCATGATCTTTTAAATCACCTATTAATCTTTGTTTTGTACCTATTTGTATATTTTGGAAATCTTCCGTTCTATAATTTCTAGCTATAATAAAAAGTACAACACCTACAAAAAGCAGAAATAGTATTTTTTCCATAAAAACCTCTTAATTTTGTGTAATTTGAGGGGAATTTTATCTAAACTTAGGTAAAATTATCCACTAATTTAAGTAAGATGTATAGTCTTGTAAGGGTAAATAATGTTTGGTTTTGGATTGATGGAAATTTTACTTATAGCAATAGTTGCTATTATTGCCTTAGGGCCAGAGAAGTTGCCTAGTGCTATGGTTGATATAGCGAAGTTTTTTAGAAAACTTAAAAGTGGTTTGGAAGAAGCTAAATCTACATTGGATAGTGAACTAAAAATAAGTGAATTAAAAAGTGAAGCAGAAAAGTATAAAGCTCAAGTAGAAAATCTCAAAGCATCTGCAAATATAGAGACGATTTTGTCTGATGATTATAAGTTATCCACAAAAGAGACAACAGCTGATGTTAAAACAACAAATGATGCGACTACTACGGACACTAAACCTCAAGAGCCTATTAGACATAAGGTCTCTTTTGCAAATAATAAAGATAATACAAAAAGTGAGAATGAATAATGTTTGAAGATTTAAAACCTCATATTAAAGAGCTAAGAATTAGACTTGTTAATTCCGTTATTGCTATAGCTATTGGATTTTTTATATGTTTTGCTTACTATGAGCCTATCTTAGAATGGATGATGATACCTGCAAAGGAAGCTTTGCCGGTAAACTCACAAATGGTTGCCGTTGAAATTCAAGAGACATTTTTTACTGCTATGAAAGTCGCTTTTTTTGCAGGATTTATACTTGTATTACCTTATGTATTTTGGCAAATATGGATGTTTTTAGCACCTGGTTTGTATGATAACGAGAAAAAACTGATTATCCCTTTTGTATTTTTTGCTACTTTGATGTTTTTAATAGGTGCATCTTTTGCATATTATATCGTTGTACCTGTTGGATTTAGTTTCCTTATCAATTTCGGTAGTGCAGTCGTTACGGTATTACCTAGTATCGGTATGTATGTAGGGTTTTTCACAAAACTTATGCTTGGTTTCGGTATAGCTTTTGAGATGCCTGTTATTACGTTTTTCTTGGCAAAGATAGGTATTGTTGATGATAAGATGCTAAAAGAGTTTTTTAGATACGCAATAGTATTTATATTTATTTTATCGGCTATTCTTACACCGCCTGACGTTGTTTCTCAGCTGCTTATGGCTGCTCCACTAACAGTACTTTACGGTGTATCGATATATATAGCAAAAATATTCAATCCTGCCCCAAAAGATGAAGAAGAGTAATTTGGACGCTTCTAAAACTTCAAGCTATGATTTTTTCTTACCTGAAAATCTCATAGCTTTGTATCCTTCAATTCCAGCCGATAGCGCGAAACTACTTATTTATGATAGAAAAACAGATTCTATAAAACATGAAATATTTAGAAATATCGGTAACTATCTTGATGGGCATACTATAATCCTAAATAATACAAAAGTAATCAAAGCTAGAATATTTGGACATAAGCAAACAGGTGCAAAAATAGAATTGCTTTTAAATAAACCATTGCCAAATAATCAGTTTTTATGTTTTATAAGAGGTAGGGTTAAAGTAGAGGATATACTGGTATTTGACGGAGCTATTGCAAAAATTGCTAAGTTGAACAGTGACGGTAGTAGGGTAGTTGAGTTTTTTGATGATAGTTTTAAAATATTAGATTTTGATAATTTACTTAATATTCTTGATAAGATAGGTCATATACCGCTTCCACCATATATCAATAGAGAAGATAACAAACAAGATGAAGTTGACTATCAAACACTTTTCGCCAAAGAAGAGGGCTCCGTGGCGGCACCTACGGCTAGTTTGCATTTTACGCCCCAATTACTAGAAAATCTTAAAAAGCAGTTCGGTACAAGTTTTATTACACTTCACGTGGGTGCAGGAACTTTTAAGCCTGTAGAGAGTGAGAATATTCATGAACACGCAATGCACTCGGAATATTATCATATTGAAGATGACACTATGGAGATAATAAACTCGGAGAAAAAAATACTAGCTGTCGGCACGACCGTAACTAGAACTATAGAGTATTACCATAGAACAAAAAAACAAAATGGAGAATGTGATTTGTTTTTGAACCCAAACAATCCACCTCTTAGGGTTAATTCAATCTTGACTAACTTTCATCTTCCAAAATCTACTTTGATTATGCTTGTGGCATCTTTTGTGGGTCTAGAAAAAACAATGGAACTTTATCAAGAAGCTATCAGTCATAATTATAGATTTTATAGTTACGGCGATGCAATGCTTATATTGTGAGTAGTAAGTCGTAAGTAGTGAGTTGATAAGAGCATGTTTTTCTAATTCATGATTTTTAATAAGATAAAAAAGGTAGTTAATATGAGTAGTTATGTTTTATTTGATACTGAAACAACGGGAAATAGCGAAGAAGATAGGATTATACAAGTAGGCGGAATAGTCCTTACAAACGGTTCGAAACCTATTATATTTGATGAATTATGTAATACAGAGATACCTATAAAGCTTGAAGCTATGGAAGTCCATAATATAACACAAGATATGCTTATAGGTAAACCAAATTTTCTTCAAACAAGTTTCTATGGGGCATTGCAAAACCTAAATCAACAAGAAAACTATTTGATAGCTCACAATATCAAGTTTGATTTAGGTATGCTTGAAAAAGAGGGTTTCGTATGTAATATGCAAATAATAGATACTCTAAGATGTGCAAGACATTTACTGGATGAACTTCCGTATCATAGATTACAGTATCTAAGATATGCACTTGATTTGTATAAGATAGAACAAGCAGAAGCAGATAATCTAGGAATTGTTATAAAAGCTCATGATGCCATAGGTGATGTTTTGGTAATGAAACTTTTACTTACAAAACTTACACAATTTGCAAAAGATAAGTTTTCTATATCCAATAAAGATGCTATTGCGAAACTAGTAGAGCTTTCGAGTCAACCTGTGTTTGTGAAAATGTTTAAATTTGGAAAATATAAAGGTGAATTGCTTGAAAATGTAGCTTCTAGGGATATGGGTTATCTAAACTGGCTTTTAGGAACAGAGCTTGATGAAGATTTGAGATATAGCATCAAGCTAGTTTTAGGGCAGGGGATGTAGTTAGATTTTATCTACTACCATACCTGCTACTACATCTATCCCTTTTTTGTGTAGTTTTTTAATCTCATCTATATCATTTACCCCTGTTGCTATTAGTTTTATACCCAAAGACTCCAATACTATTTTCAATACATTGATATTTTGCTCCGTATCAAGTAAATATTGTTTGTCAGCTTTTACAAATGCAGGTTTTAACTCTTTTAAATACTGATAATCAGAGCTGTCTGCAATAAAGCTACTGATACCAAAATCAAACCCGTATTCTCTGAAAAGTTTAATATACAATATACTACTTTCATAGTGTTTGTTGATTACCGACTCCGGTATTTCGAATATTATTTGACATTTTATTTGATTTCTAACTTCTTCAAATAGGTGTTTTAGTTTTTCATATGTATCCACATCATCTATAAACTGTGATGAAACTTGTATTGTAAGAGGTGTTTTACTTATATATTCTTTAGAGGTTAATACTTTTTTGATTACATATAAATAAACATCTTTTATCATACCTAGCTCTACTACCGGGGCTATTAGTGTGCCGTAATAATATGCTTCATTTCCACTATTTAATGCAAAACTAACAACATTGTGTATTTTTTGTTTGCTGTTTGTATTTATGACCTTTCTATACATTATCTCGAAACTATCATTTTTGAAACCATCTAGTATGATTTGTCTCCATCTCTCTTTTGCTATGGCAACTTTATTGTTCATGAGTTTATAGTATTCACCTGACGGTAGTAGTTTTGCTTGAGCTAATGCATAGTCAACCAAGCTAAACAGCTCACTAATATTGTGTTGCGTTTCGTATTCAGCTATACCGATATGTACACCGAATTCATTTTTGTCTAGGTTTAGCTCTAGTAGTTGCGAGTCCATATAGGCGATAATCTCTTTGGCTATATAAGATGTATCATCCATGTAAACTTTTGGTAGCATAATAATCATCTCTGTACCGTTGATTCTACATACTAAAGAGTCATCAATATGTTTTATTGATGATTTTAGGTATTGAGCAAAATTATAAAACAATTTATCTGTTTTTTGATAACCTATAGCTTTATTTAGAATATCTGCTTTTTTGATAGACAAGATAACTATACTACCATCATTTTTACCGTTTTCATCAGTTAAAAACTCGGTCGCTTTTAATATAAAATATCTTCTATTTTGGATTTGTGTCACATTATCAGTGTATAGTAATTCTTTATTTTCACACAACGTATCACTTGTTGTCTTAAATATAGATTCAAATTTTCTCACCATCGCATTGATACTTGTAATAACAACCTTAAATTCTTTTGTCCAAGGCAATTTTTCTTGAATTACAAATTCATCTCTCATAACGGCAAGGGCTTGTTGTTCTATATCAAGAAGAGGTCTTAATATCACATGAAATACGTAAGCAAGTATAGTCAAGAATACGATACAAGCAATTCCAAGATACCAGAGCATATGTGTCATAATATTATATAGTTGAGTGTATGTGATATTTTTGTCATTCAATATCTCTATTGTACCGGCCACTTGCCAACCGTCTGACAAGGTAGCTTTAGCTACAGGTATTTCAAATTTAACTATACTTTCAAACCATTGTGGGATATTGCTTTGTTTTATTTCAAGTTCTCTTTGATATTTTATCTCCGTATTTACATCTTTATATGTAATTCTTTCATAATTGCCATTATCAAAACTTGCATTTATCATGGTCTCGATATTACCTTGTGAAGCATCAGTATTTGATATTGATAAACTAAGACTAGATACACTGTTTTGAGCATTTTCATACAACTCTTTTTGTGCAGAATCTTTTATTATATTAAAGGACACCGTGAGTATTGTAAATAGTAAGACTATAAATACCATTGTTACCAAAATTGCTATTTGTCTATATAGTGTCATAGTTTATTCTCCTTGATATTTTTGATTAATTGATCCCATTTTCTGTGTGCGCTTGTCTCTTTGCCGTCTTTTAAAACTTCAGGATTAAAATTGTACACAGGCTTTAAATCGCTTCTTTGTGAAGCAGGAAGTAGTTTTTTGCGTATATTATCCAAAACCAAAGGTTCTGAATTTTGTGCTTCGAAATAAGTTAGAACCATGTGTGCTTCATCGTATCCAAGGACTCTTACGTAAGTCATGTACATTTTGTGAGCAGGAATTCCAAGATGTTTTAGTAAAAAGTATTTTGCTATCACATAGTCTTCGCAGTCACCTTTATCACGAGCAAGGAATTCAAAAGGTGTAGCCCAATAGTCGGTAACTCCGTAGTTCTTAGCGTCAGATACATATTTTACATTATTAAAAAAGTCATTTACTTTTTCTACTTTTTCTATATCGCTTTTGGTTTTCAAATCTTCAATCATTCTCTGCAAAGATTCAAATCTATTTTTGGCAAATTTACCATATTTTTGCTCTGCTTTTTGCACCAAAGCATTATTGATAAATTCACTTGAATAACTAACAAAAATAACGATAAGTATGGTTAGTAAAAATCTCATATAATATTATATCATACATATGCAAAAATCCAAAGAAGTTGAAATAACCTCTTTGGAAAATCATTAGCCTATGGTTACGTCAGTAATATCTGTCTGGATTTTGAGTTTTACCGTTTCATCGTTTGATGTTGCAGTATATTCTGTATATCCGTCTGTTGTTATACCTTTTGACCATTCATTAGATAGAGTAACTTTATCTTCGACTGTACCCGTTATTTTGATTTCATTTCTATCATCGGTCATATCAATAACATCTTGAAGAGTTATTTTTGTAAGTTCATTTTTACCGTTTGCACTCAAATCTATTTCTTCAATATTTTTTAGGACATTGCCTATTTGACTGAAATCAATATTTTGTCCTGACATCAATTCTAAGGTATCATCTCCTATACCACCATCTATCAATGATGAATTTTCATTGTACGTCATATTGTTGTCAGATGTATTTGCTACAGAATATTTCATTGCATTATCATCCAAAATAGTATATTGTCCACCTTCTTCCCTAATTTCAACTTTTAATTTAGCTACACCTGCTTGATCCCAATATAATATCTCAATATCATGTAATCCATCACTATCAATATTAAAAGATGGATGCTCTCTTGTTGTTGCAGATTGAATGCCGTCATATTCTGCTACAACTTTTCCATCCAATACTATTCTATATCCATCATCACCTGTAATTTTAAAGTTATAGGTACCACTAGAAATCAGTACTTGACCGGTAAATCTTATAATGGCATCTGAAGTATCAGACGGGTCATTTGAAAGCGTTGAAGCATCAGACCCGATAAAGGTTTGAAGATTGCTTCCTCTTCCCAAATCACCACCACTCATGTAGTAGTCAAGTTTAGTAGCCGTAAATGTAGCATCTGCAGTTTTATTTGCAATAAAATTTTTAACTTGACTTATCGTCAATAAATTTGAACCGTCAGTACCCTCTTTGTATCCAAAATACTCAGCATGTAGCCCACTTATTGACGGCATCAAACCTTTTGTGATTTGATTTGTATTACCGTAAGTATCGCTAACACTTACTGTTGCTACTATATTTTTGTCCACAGGTAACTCTGTAGAAGAAAAACCGATACTCCAATTTCCTGAAGAATCTGTTGTAGTTATTTTTGTAGTGTTTCCTATTGTTATCGTTATTTCAGTATTAGCTTCGCTTTGCCCAGATACTACATAATCACTACCTTGTTGTATAATATGTTCATCAACTGTGACTAGTAGAGGTGTTGTGGCTGTTATTTCTGCATAATTATTTCCTGTAGTATCTGAAGTTTCGGTTGCTTTTGCGGTAATTGAAAGTTTAAAATCTGTTTCTCCTTCGGCTACCGTTAATATTATACTATTGTCTGCTATAGATGTTGTACCTTGAGGTATTTCAACACTCCATGTTCCATCACCATTATTTATTAACGTATAATTAGTGCTAGTTAATGTTCCTGTAGATGGAACTCCTGTTATTAATACAGATAAGGTTTCACTTCCGTCAAGATCAGTCAAGGCAGCACTTATATCAACATTATATTTGTAAACGGTTGTAGTGGTAGCACTTGTATTTAATCCTGAGCCATCACCAAAAGCAAACCCTTCTATATTGTAGAAAAATAGCTTGTCTCCGGTACTATGATCTACTAAAATGCCACTCATATTTCCAATACCATTACTATTATGACCAAAAGTAACAAGTTCAAAATAATAACTACTTGAAGGTTTTGCCAGATAGATAATATCTGTTCCTGATTCTCCATTAACAGTAGAACCTTGAAGTGTTTCAAGTGCTATAATATCATTTCCGGAACCTGTTACTATAGTAGATGCTTGCATATTGCCCCTAACAACCACTATATCGTTGCCGTCACCTGTGTATATACTTGAAGCTTGCATATCACCACCATCGATGATAACCTTATCATTTCCATCACCGGTGTATATGCTTGAAGCCTGCATGTCACCTTTAATATGAATATTATCATCACCACCATATGTATAAATACTAGAAGCTCCTAATTGTCCTGTAATATAAACTGTATCATTTCCATTATTTGAAGCATTATCCGTATAAATACTTGTACCGTGCAATTTACCTTCAAGCACAACGGTATCATTGCCATTTCCTGTATAAATACTCGCGCCTGAACTATAATCACCGTATCTACCAACTATTGTATCATCACCATCGTAAGTATAGAAACTAGAACCTTTTAAATCACCACCTACAGATATTGTATCATTTCCATTTGTACCTTTTATTATATCTAGCTGAACTGCATTGTCTGCAAATACTTCTTTATTTGAGTTCATATGATATATACCAGTAATATCACCTTGAATCATAGTTGCACCTGATAAATCAACTTGAGGAATAGTAGGGGTGGTTATAGGAGTAGATCCTGAAAGAGTTAAGCTATCAATATCTCTTTGTGCATTATACATTGCCACATCTCCATCGCCGAGAGTTGATAATTCTATATTGGTTTGAGTTAAGATTGTATTGCCACAAGCATTATTTGCAAGATCAATCAACGTGCTTCCAAGTATATTGCTTTGACCATTTAGGTATGCTGACAGTTTGCCTAAATCTTGAGCTGTAGAAGAAATTTCAGTTATATAAATAGCTGTTGCAGGACTAATTGCTATATTAGCTATCGGGGTATCAGCAACGGCATTTATAGTAAGATTTATAGTTTGAGTTACCGTAGCACCTTTGTCATCTATAATAGTAACCGTTACATTATCACTACCGCTGTAATTGTTATCAGGAGTATATATTATATTACCGTTATTATCTAAGGTTACAGTTCCATGATTAGCAGAATATGAAGCCAAAGCTATAGTACCGTCCGTATCTACAGCCGTCCCTATAATTTGTGCATTATCTTCAGTTACAATAGTAGTTACTATGTTAACTATAGGTACAAATGTACCATTTACAACATCATAAGTACCATCTGCAAATTTTATCGTTTCTATATTTCGCAACTCTATCTGATCCCCGATTCCATTGTTGTCGCTATCTGTGCTTGTTGAATTGTGCGTAACTAAAATATGTCCATCAGAATTGGTTGTAATAGAATACTCTGCCATATTACCTTTGAAAATAGCCGTATCGTTGCCGTTACCTCCATCTATAACTAGAGAATCATTGGTATCATTAACGCCTATAGTAATATTATCATTGCCGTTACCTGCAAAAATATAATCATCACTAGTCTCTGTTACTGAATTTGTCCAATCTCCATGCCAATAATGAACTGAATCAGAAGGTGCACTTGTATTTCCTGACTTATCTGTTTGAGTTACATAGAAGAATTCGTTGTCGTTAATAGGAACATCTGAAATATTTGATACGTCTATACTCCAGCTTCCATTCGCTGCGACTATTGCAGTTGCAACAGCGATATATATATTAGATCCTGTATTGTTACCTGCAGTTGTAGAAGCTTGTTGTGCATATAGTGTTATCGTAGCACCTGCTTCACCTGTTCCATGCATAATTACATTCGTATAATCACCGTTTGTATCTACAATATTAGTAATAATAGGATTTGTAGGTACTGTAGTATCTATATTAAACGTAACAGGGCTACTTGATGTAGTATTACCTGCATTATCTATAACACTTACGCTAATAGTATGTGACCCGTCACTTAGTGGAGTAGTTGGAGTAAATGTATAATCACCGTTAGCATCTGATGTTACCGTACCTATTAAAGTAGTACCGTCATAGATATTTACGGTTGAATTAGCTTCTGTATTACCGCTGATTGTAGGAGTATTATCATCAGTTAAAGTACCGTTAGAGATAGTTCCTGTTGTATTACCTTCATTATCTGTGATATTGAGTGTTAAATTTGAAACTGAAGTGTCTACGGAGTATGTTTTATCAGTTGTTATTACACCTGTATTTCCTACACTGTTTGTTGCAGTTAATGTTACATTTATAGTTGAGTCATTATCACTTACTAAATCACTTCCTGCTACTGCAACGCTAAATGTTCCGTTACTATTTAGGGTTGTATTATAATCTTTACCGTTAACATTAACGCTTATACTATCACCTGTAGTATATACACCGCTTACAGTTCCGCTTATAGTTACGTTAGTGTTTGCTTCTGTAGAGTTAATTGTATTATCTGATGTAATATCATCTATAGTAATAGAAGTAGTTGTA
>DISL01000101.1:26988-30760 GCA_002421845.1 Epsilonproteobacteria bacterium UBA6211
GTTAGAGATAGTTCCCGTTGTATTACCCGCATCGTCTGTGATACTAAAGGTCGCAAAAGAAGGTGCTATCGTATCTAGTATTATATTTTCTTGATTGGTTATATTATTGCTTTCTACACTTTCTAGTAAGTCGTAAGAATTAGTAGTATCTAGTTGATTTTCTCTAAGTTCTGACTGCGTATCAACTGATGCACCGTCTCTTTGTGCAAAACTAAAAACACCGTTATCGGTAGAAGTGGGTGACTCTTCACCGGCTGCAGTCTCTTCTTCTGTTATGTCATTTTTGTTCTCAGAATCAGCCACTACATCATCGCTTATATTCTCTTCTGTATTTCCATTTGTCCATAAATTTTTTGGGACAAAAGCCATCTCTTCATTACCGAAACTACTTTCATTTGTTGAGGTATCAAAAACGGCATTATCAACACCTGCTATTGTCAATGTATGTCCGTCATTGAAAAGTATGTTGACTGTATTTGTGTACATGTTAGTAGAATCACCGAATATCTTGTCACCCTGAGATATAGTATCACCTATTTCTAGTACTTTTATATTTCCGTTAGCTTCAAGAGCATAAAATTTTCCATCCAAATTTTGTACGATTCCAACGCTTTTCATTTGACTATCCTCACATTATAATGTAAAATTAATTATTTTAGGTAATTTTATTAAAAAAAATGTTATTAGTCAATCACCTAACGGGGTGATATTCATAAGATTGATTGTCTTAACTATCGTTGGAATAATAAACTAAAAGATATTCTGTCTTTTACATGAAGTTTGTCGTAGATGTGTTTTATATGTGTCTTTACAGTATTTATTGATATGTCAAGTTGTTCTGAAATTGCAGAGTTTGTGTAGCCTTTTTTGATAAGTATTGCAATATTTTGCTCTTTGTGCGTAAGTTGTGAAAATATCTTATTATCATTTTCTATTAAATTATTTGAAGAATCGATAATATTTTTTACAAATTCGGTAGTAATATCAGGAATTAACCATATCATATTATTTATGATAGCTTCAATTGCTGAGTTTAAATATGATACACTCATTATCGCATTACCGTAACCCTTAACTCCTTTTAAAAGAAGTTTTTGTGCATAGTTAAAATCAGGTACCTTATCAAGAACTAATAATTTATTGTTTTTAAGAATTAGATTATCGAATAGGTGGTCGCATTTTTTATCGCACGCACAACTATTTAAAATAACTATTGAATCAGCTATATCGTACATCTCTTGAAGATTATAAATATAGACGATATTTTCATACTGAGAAAGGAATCTCCCCCATCGTTGTAAAAGTGTAATATCGTCACTAAATAATACAATTTTGTTCATAAATCATCTTTCCGTAAAAGTGTATTGTTTGGTTTTTAAAATAGGCTTCAATATATAGTCAAGTATAGATTTCTTACCTGTAATAATATCTACATCAGCCACCATTCCAGGTATGATTTTCATTGGTTTTTCTTTTGTTCCTATATAGTTTTTATCAGTTTCAATTCTGACTAAATAGAATGTTTTATCATCCTTTTCCGTTATGGTATCAGGGCTTATATTTACGACATGTCCTTCAAGACCTCCAAATATAGCAAAATCATAAGCAGAAAATTTGATAATTGCCTTTTGACCTTGATAAATAAAAGCTATATCTGAAGGTAATATTTTAACCTCTACAAGTAATTTATAGTCGGTAGGAACAATTTCTATTAAATCTTGAGCAGGTTTTATTGACCCGCCTATCGTATTGACGTAAAGCTTTTGCACTATACCGTTTGATGGGGCTTTGACCGTCGTTCTTGAAACTTGATCTTCATAAGCAGTGGTGGTGGCTTCAAGTTCTTTAAATGATGATATAGTTTCGTTAAGTTTAGCTCTAACTTCCGCATCGTAAGTTTCATATGCTTCATCAATTTTTTTTTCTATTTCATTTATTTCAGATTGAAGTTTTGGCACGGCTAACATGGCACTTGATAGTTTTTGCTTAGAATCACTCTCTTCTCTTTGTAATTTTAAGAAATCCACTTGAGACCTTATTCCTCTTTCAACCATAGGTTTAGTCATTTCCACTTCTTTAGCTATCGTATTAACGGAAAATTTAAGATGTTCAATAGTTTGTCTAGCATCTTCTAGGTCACTTCTCTTTTGACTTAGTTGTTCTTTCAAAATTTGTATTTTTGATTTGAGTTGTTTTTGATTTGTTTCAAATAACTCTTTTTCATTTTCAAGAAAGATGTTCATCTCAGCTATTTCCGATATTGGATATTTAAAAGAATCATGTGACAATTCAGCTTCCAACCTCATTATTTGTGCTTGTAGAGATAATATTTTTAAGCTATGCGAAGCTGCTGTGGATGATGATTTTTCATTACTTATCTGTATCAGAACTTGATCTTTTTCTACAAAATCACCTTCTTTGATTAAAATATCGGATACTATGCCACCTTCGAGATTTTGTATAATTTGATTTTGTCCGCTCGGTACTACTTTACCGCTTCCTCGTGCTATTTCATCAACTTTAGCAAATGATGCCCAAATAATAAACAAAAATATTGTTGCCGTAAAAATAACTATAATCCAATGGAGTTTATTTGGTCTCATTTGAACAACGGCAGCACTTAAGCTATTCATAAATTCATAGTCATGTTCATTTAAAGGTGTTTTCGGTAGCTCTGGAGTTTTATCAAAAAACGGTGAACTTTTTATTTGTGCGAACAATCCCTTAACTTTGTCAATGTATATATTCAATTTATCAACCATTTTTGCCACCTAATTTTTTCAATACCTCTAGTTTTGCACCGTCAAGAATTTTCTCGCCTTGATTCATTACGAGAACCCTATCTACAAGTTCTAGCATATTCATTTTTTGTGTAACAATTAACAAAGTTCTATCATGCATTATAGTTTTTAAATTTTGCAATATTAAATCTTCCGTTGTTTGGTCCATAGCATTTGTAGGCTCATCAAATAAAAATATACTTGCATTTCCTATCAAAGCTCTAGCAATACCTACACTTTGTCTTTGTCCACCGGATAAACCGGCTCCACGTTCCCCTATAGGCATTTCATAACCCATAGGATGGAGCTTTACAAACTCGTCGGTACCGCTTAAACGCGAACATTCAAGCATCCATTCATCATCCACAAACTTATATGAACCAAGTATATTATTTTTGATAGTTCCTCTAAAAAGATTAACGTCCTGTGCCACATAACCGACTTTCTTTCTTAGGTCTGCTGGGTCTATTTGTGAAATGTCTATCCCATCTATAAGGATTGAACCTTCTTCCGGTTCGTATAATTTTAGTATCAATTTTGCAATAGTGCTTTTACCTGAGCCTATACGCCCTATAAAAGCTACCTTTTCACCTTCATTTATTCTAAAACTTACATTCTTAAGTGCATAGTTTTCACTATCTGGATACTTAAAAGTAACATTTCTAAATTCAATATTCCCTTTTAGGGTAGGGCGTTTTACAAATTCTTTTGCTAAAGGTCTCTCTAAAGGCTTATTTACGATTTCATCAAGCATTTTATAAGAAGTTTTTGCATCTTCAAAATTTGTAATAAGTGCAGCTATTTGCCCCATCGGTGATATAGCACGTGAAGACAATATCATGGCAGCAATCAGTCCACCCATCGTAAGTTCAAATTCTTGAATTTTAAACACACCGAATACGATAATAAGTACGGTATTTAGGCTAACGAGTAGGGCTGTTAAATTTGGAATAGAAGAAGATAAAAGTCTTGATTTAAGGCTTTTATTTGCT
>DISL01000115.1 GCA_002421845.1 Epsilonproteobacteria bacterium UBA6211
CTCACAGACGATACTGAAAAATATGGAAGTGGATACGCAAGGGTAAGAGAAGAGATAGCATCATACCCAACCATGAAGCTGGAGTACGAAGAGATGGGTAATGGGTATCTTGTGACTATAAGCTATGAGAAGCAAAAAATATCGTCCGATGTAAATGAGGGAGTAAATGAGGGAGTAAATGAGGGAGTAAATGAGGGAGTAAAATCTCTTTATGAACTTATAAAAAATAAACCAAATAATCGCTCTACATTTTTTGCACAAGAGCTCAATACATCAGTAAAAAATATCGAAAGATGGCTCAAGCAACTCAAAGATGAAGATAAGATAGAGTTTAAAGGTAGCCCAAAAACGGGTGGGTATGTGGTAAAATGAAATCTAAAATACAAAACAAAAAAATCTTGCATATTCATGTACCTATGAGTAAATCAGTTCATACTCTAAATGGCAAAATATATGATAGAAACAACGATAGTGATATAAATATTACAGGACAAAATATAAATATTGCTAAGTTGTATTTGCTCAAACAAGATATTCATACCGAAGATAAAATATTTTCATTTGCTACAATGGATGATTTTGACTTAGAACTTATAAAACGAATACGAATAGTAGCATCAAATAGACGAACAGACACACATCCGTGGGAAGGTCTTAGTGATTTTGAACTTCTTAAAAGTTCAGGACTTTATAAAGTAGATAAAACTACAAACAAAGAGGGATTTACTCTTGGAGCTATTTTACTTTTTGGAAAAGATGAAACCATCACAAATGCTTTGCCTCATCACAAAACAGATCTTATACTTCGTAAAGTAAATCTTGATAGATATGATGATAGAGAAATAGTGACAACAAATCTTATTGATAGTTACTACAAAATGATGGAGTTTGTAAAAAAACATCTAAATGATCCATTTTATCTTGAAGGAGATATGAGAATAAGCTTAAGAGATAAGATTTTTAGAGAAGCTGTAGCAAATAGTTTGATACACAGAGAGTATAGCAGTGCTTATGTGGCAAAAATGATTATAGAAAAAAACAAGGTTGTTTTTGAAAATGCAAATATACCGCACTCTTATGGTGAGCTAAATCCATCAAACTTTACTCCATATCCAAAGAATCCAAATATAGCAAAAATATTTAGAGAAATAGGCTTTGCAGATGAGCTGGGAAGTGGAGTAAAAAACCTCTACAAGTACTCAAAAGCTTATGGTGGAAGCGACCCTTTAATAGTAGAAGGTGAAGTTTTTAGAATTGAAGTTCAAACACAACAAGAAACTACCCAAAAGACTACCCAAAAGAGTACAAAAGAAGAAATTATTGAGTTGCTAAGGGTAGATGGCAAGATGACAAGAGAAGATTTATCAAAACAAATAGGTGTTTCAGCAAATGCTATTAAGCAGCATCTTGCCAATTTACAAGTTGAAGAAAAACTTCAAAGAGTTGGTGGTAGAAAAGAAGGCTACTGGAAGGTTTTAGACAATGCAAAATAATCTTAATACTGAATCACAAAACCCTCGTCATCCTGAGCCTTCTCTTCGTCATCCTGAGTATTCTCTCCGTCATCCTGAGCGAAGCGAAGGATCTCAAGAGACAAGAAACACCCACATCAACACAGGCGAAGAAATCGGCATAAAAGAGCTAACAGACCCATCAAAACTCCACGCTCTTGGATGGAAGAATAAAGTTGAGCTTAGTGATGGGATTAAAATTATGTATGAATCGTATTTAAATAATCAAGGAGAAAAATAAATGAAAGGCATAATCTTGGCAGGGGGAAGTGGTACAAGACTTTACCCAATCACAAAAGGGGTAAGTAAACAGTTAGTTCCGATCTACGATAAGCCTATGATCTATTATCCACTATCTGTACTTATGTTAGCAGGGATTAAAGAGGTGTTGATCATATCTACGCCAAATGACTTGCCAAACTTTGAGAAGCTCTTGGGTGATGGAAGTGATCTTGGGATGAGACTAGAGTACATAGTCCAACCTAGCCCTGATGGTCTTGCTCAAGCTTTTATCTTAGGAGAAGAGTTCCTTGATGGTGATGATGCTTGTTTGGTTCTTGGGGATAATATTTTTTATGGTCATGGTCTTACCAAACTTCTAGCTCAATCTGTAGCAAATGTAAAAGAGAACAATGCAACGGTATTTGGCTACTATGTAAGTGATCCTGAGAGATATGGAGTTGCCGAATTTGATAATGAAGGAACTGTAGTATCTATAGAAGAGAAACCAAAAGAGCCAAAATCAAACTATGCTGTAGTAGGATTATATTTTTATCCAAATGATGTAGTACAAAAAGCTGCACAGGTAAAACCATCAGACCGTGGTGAACTTGAAATTACAACTTTAAATGAAATGTATCTTCACGAATCCAGACTCAAAGTGGAACTTATGGGAAGAGGATACGCTTGGCTAGATACTGGTACTCATGAATCACTCCTTGAAGCAAGTGCCTTTATCCAAACTATCGAAAATAGACAATCACTTAAAGTAGCATGTCTTGAAGAGATAGCATATGAGATGGGATATATCTCAAAAGAAAAACTCCTTGAACTTGCCGAGCCTCTAAAGAAAAACCAATATGGTCAATACCTTATCAATAGAGCAAACCAACCAGGAAGGATGAAGTAGCTTATGAATTTTGTAAGAACACAAATCCCTGATGTAGTGATAATAGAACCAAAGGTTCATGGTGACAGCAGAGGCTATTTTGTAGAGACTTTTAGACAAGATAAGCTTGAAGAGTTTTTAGGTTACAGGATAAACTTTTGTCAAGATAATGAATCTAAATCTTCAAAAGGAGTCTTAAGAGGACTTCACTACCAACTCCATCCTGCAGCTCAAACAAAACTAGTAAGGGTAATACAAGGAAGAGTGCTAGATGTAGCAGTTGATATAAGAAAAAACTCTCCTACATTTGGACAACATGTAGCAGTTGAACTTACAAGTGAAAATAAAAAGCAAATGCTTGTACCTAGAGGCTTTGCTCATGGTTTTGTAGTACTTGAAGAGGATACTGTATTTGCATATAAAGTAGATAATTATTATAGCCCAGAAAATGATAGGGGAATAGCATTCGACGACCCATCTCTTAATATCAACTGGATACTAAATCACGATGAACTCAACTTATCAGCTAAAGATACCAAGCAACCACTTCTAAAAGATACAGATGATTTATTTGAGTTTGGAGTAGATTATTATAATGTTTAATTTTGAATGCTTAATTTTTAATTGGGGAATAAGATGAATGTATTAGTTACTGGAAGCAATGGTCAAGTTGGAAGTGAAATTAAAGAATTAATTCAACATTCAACACTCAACATTCAAAATTATGATTTTTATTTTACTACTTCACAAGATTTAGATATTACAGATTTTGATTTAGTTAAAAAGTACATCACGGATAATAAAATAAAAATCGTTATAAACTGTGTAGCATATACAGCGGTAGATAAAGCAGAAACCGAAAAAGAACTGGCAGACAAGATAAACCATCTTGCAGTAAAAAATCTCGCTCAGTTATCAAGTGAGTTTGGCATCAAACTTATCCATATCTCTACAGATTATGTTTTTGATGGAGCAAACTTTAAACCATACACAGAAGATGATGCAACTAGTCCACAAAGTGTTTATGGGAAAACCAAACTAGATGGCGAAAAAGCTATTTTAGAGTATGATCTTAAAAATTCCATCATCATAAGAACTTCTTGGGTATATAGCTACTACGGAGCAAACTTTGTAAAAACTATGCTTCGTCTTGGCAAAGAAAAAGAGTCTTTAGGTGTAATCTTTGATCAAGTGGGAACGCCCACTTACGCTAAAGATTTAGCAAAAGCCATCTTGGAAATAATTCAACATTCAAAATTTAACATTCAAAATTCAAGCACTCATACTGAAATTTACAATTTCAGTAATGAGGGCGTAGTGTCTTGGTATGACTTCGCCAAAGAAATCATGAAAATGGCAAAACTAAATTGTATTATCAACCCAATAGAAACATACCAATATCCAACACCAGCTAAAAGACCGCATTATTCACTCCTCAACAAAAGTAAGATAAAATCTACCTTTAATCTGG
Organism: Epsilonproteobacteria bacterium UBA6211; assembly: GCA_002421845.1. Taxonomy (GTDB): domain Bacteria; phylum Campylobacterota; class Campylobacteria; order Campylobacterales; family Arcobacteraceae; genus UBA6211. The sequence continues at coordinate 4,091 of DISL01000115.1, forward strand.
GGATACCATACTGGAAAGATGGGTTGGATGATTGTTTAAGAAGATTGGGGGAGAGAAGATGAATATAATATCACATATTACAATTGATAATAAAACAAAGGCGGTCGAATATTTCGACCACTTCTCGCCAATAAGTTGATAAAATGAAAAATAAAATCATGGTACAAGAACAACTAATCAGTATTATCGAAGATGACTACATATCGCTTACAGATATGGTCAAGAATATTGAAAATGGCCTTGTTCTTATTGAGAAATGGCTTAGAAATAAAAATACTATAGAGTTTCTAGGAATTTGGGAGGAGATTTACAATACTAATTTTAATTCCCCCGAATTCGAGGGAATTAAAAATGAAGCTGGATACAATCGTTTTTCACTATCTGTAAAAATGTGGATAAATAAAACAAATGCTATAGGGATACTTGCAAAAGCTGGTCGATATGGTGGAACTTTTGCACACAAAGACATAGCATTTGAGTTTGCTAGCTGGATAAGTCCGAAGTTTAAACTTTATCTTATCAAAGAGTTTCAAAGACTTAAAAACGATGAGATAGAAAAGCAAAAAATAGGCTGGGATATCAAACGAACTTTGGTCAAAATGAACTATCATATCCACACCGATGCGATAAAAAATAATCTCATTCCGCCAAATGTTGCAAAAAGTAAAATACAATTTATCTATGCTACAGAAGCAGATTTGCTCAATGTGGCACTTTTTGGACTCACTGCAAAACAATGGAATGAACAAAATCCAAAGCTTGAAGGAAATATGAGAGACTATGCAGCTGCTGAACAACTTGTGGTACTAGCAAATCTTGAAAGTTTAAATGCCGAGTTCATAAAACAAAATCTACCATTTGAAGAGAGGCTCATAAGCCTAAACAAAATAGCAATAGAGCAGTTAGAGTTGCTTTTAAAGTATGAAACTAAAAGATTAGGAGAAAGAAAATAATGAAATCAATACTTTTAACAGGAACAGCAGGATTTATAGGGAGCAACTTTGTACTATATTTCCTAGAAAAATACCCAGAGTACAACTTAGTAAACCTAGATTTACTCACTTATGCAGGGAACTTAGAAAACCTCAAAGAGTGTGAAGGAAGTCCTAGATATAAATTTATCAAAGGGGATATTTGTAACCGTGAGCTTGTAGAGTTTATCTTCAATGAATATGACATTCAAGGTGTTATTCACTTTGCAGCAGAGTCTCATGTAGATAACTCTATCAAAAACCCAGGTGTATTCATACAAACAAATGTAAATGGAACTTATACCCTTGTCGATGTAGCAAAAAACTATTGGATGGAGAAGCCATTTGTTTATAAAGAAAGATTTGTCGGAACCAATGCTTTAGCTTCGGCAAATGACGGGACTAAAGTCCCACTTCCAAGATTTCACCACATAAGCACGGATGAAGTCTATGGAACACTCAGCCTTGACCCAAATGATTTGTTTATAGAAACCACTCCATATATGCCAAACTCTCCATATTCCGCTTCAAAAGCTTCAAGTGATATGATTATAAGGGCATATCATGAGACTTATGGACTAAATACTGTTATCACAAACTGTTCAAACAATTACGGACCAAAACAACATGATGAGAAACTTATCCCTACAATTATCAGAAATGCCCTCAAAGGAAACCCAATCCCAATCTATGGTGATGGGAAAAATATAAGAGATTGGCTTTATGTACTTGACCACTGTAAGGGAATTGATATCGTTTATCATACAGGTAAAACAGGAGATACTTATAATATCGGTGGGAGAAACGAAAGAACAAACCTACAGATAGTAGATAAAATTTGCACTATTCTTGATGAAATAAAACCTCGTCATTCTGAACAAAGCGAAGAATCTAGCTACAAGGAGCTTATTACTTTTATTGAAGACCGTGCTGGACATGATAGAAGATATGCTATTGATACAACTAAGTTAGAAACTGAACTTGGATGGAAGGCTGATGAGAATTTTGATAGTGGGATAGTTAAGACTATTGAGTGGTATTTGAATAAATATGGGGTTAAAAATGACTAACATAATACTATGTGGTGGAAATAGTGTCAACGGCGGAGTTAAAATAGGCAGTATGAAAGCTGCTTAAAAAGTAGTTTTTACAACCCAAAGCTTAAAGAAACAAATTAATTTTGTTAAAGTCTCTTTACAAAAATATAAAGGAAGTTATCAATTGGATTTAATTAAAAAAATATACAATAAATTTTTTTCAAAAAAACAAAAATGTTCAGAAGATAAAATAGTAAAAATAGATGGGATAGATGTGAAAATAGGAAAATATACTTATGGATATGAACACATAAGTATTTTAAGTTGGGATGATCCTAAAACAGTAGAGGTAGAAATAGGTAGATACACTTCAATATCTTATGGGCTAAAAATATTCACAGGTGGAAATCATAGAACGGATTGGATTACCACTTATCCATTTGGGCATATTCCAAATTGTCCAAAAGGAGTTGCTCCAGTAATTGGGCATCCTAAACCTTCAAAACCAGTTATAATCGGCAATGATGTTTGGATTGGACGAGATGTAACTATTATGAGTGGTATTAAAATTGGAGATGGTGCTGTTATAGGTGCAAATTCTTATGTGATAAAGGATGTTGCACCATATAGCATAGTATCTGGTAATCCAGCAAAAGAAATTAAAAAGAGATTTTCAGAAGACATAATAACAAACTTAGTGGATTTAAAGTGGTGGAATTGGGATGATGAAAAAATACTTAATTCTATTAATCTTTTGTGTTCAAATGTAAGCAAAGAAACATTAGAAAAGCTTTTATGAGAAAAGGTATATTTTATCAAATATCAACAGCACTTTTAAGTGTAATTCTCTTATTGATTATCGTAAAGAAATATGATACATTGGATATTGCAAATTATTTTTTAATGCTTTCTACATATTCTGTAGTTAGGCTATTTGTTGATTATAGTTTTAATTTAACGGGTATAAGAGATATAAAAGTGAAAAAATTTGAGGTATATTATTTTGATGTTTTTATTGTAAAAATATTTGTGGCTATAATAATTACGGCTGTATTATTCGTATATTGGATGATAACAGATAGTACATTTGGCGATATACCATATTTTAAAGAGATATTTTTAATAGCTGTTTTCAATTCTTTATTGGATATTCATTGGATTGTTTATTTAAAAGATTTAGTGGTAAAGTATTATAAACTTTATTCTATTTTCAAATTTTTATTTCTCATTTCGGTTTTATTTGCTGATTATGATATTACTACTATCGCTATGATTAATATTCTTATTGATTTATTGATCGGAATATGGCTTACTTTCATTGTAATGAAGGATGTTAATTTTATTCGATTCGCTCCAAATGGTGTAAGACAACATTTAAGCGATGGATTGTTAAGTGGGTATAAAAACTTTTTTAGTTTATCTCTAATTTCTATTTTTACGAGTAGTTGGATTTTTTTCATTAATACTTATAGTAGTCAAATAATGGTTGCGATTTATGGACTTATTGAAAAAATAACCAGATTTGCTATTAGCTTTTTTACACCACTATTTAATTATATGATCAGTGGGCAAAATGCAAAAATCTTTGATAAAAAATTCTCACATATTATCTTGTTTGTGTTACTTTTATTGCCTTCTCAGATAGCATATCTAGTTCTAATTAATACAAATTTTGAATTATTTGTAAATAAAAATTTTTATGATTATATGCCAGAAATAATGATAATGCTAATGGTGATACCTTTTTACTATTATAATGGTTATTTTTTAACTAGAAGTATAATTATGAAAACTGAGATAATTTCACTTTCATTTTATGTCTTTAGTGTGACTTTATTATTTCTTATATTTATGATTGGCACAAAAATTCAAATTTTTTATTTACCATTAAGTTTAGAGGTGATTGTATTGATTATAAATATTTTATTTTTTAGGAGAATTAACAATGAAAAAACATATTGATTTAGGATGTGGAAGTAGCCCCAGAAATCCATTTGGTGCAGAGAAAGTTTATGGTATAGATATTGTAAAGAGAGATGACCTAGTTGAAGATAATATTTTTTTTGAAAAATCGAATTTGATTTTAGAAAGTATTCCATATGAAAATAATACTTTTGATTCTGTTTCGGCATATGATTTTTTTGAACATATCCCAAGGGTAGTAGTTAACAATAATGAAACATTTTTTCCATTTATAAACTTAATGAATGAGATATACAGGGTTTTAAAACATGGAGGAGAACTCTATGCAATTACTCCTATCTTTCCAAAAGAAAGTGCTTTTGTTGACCCAACTCATGTTAATTTTATATCAAAGAATACATATAAATACTTTTGTGAACCAGATTTATGGGCTAAAATGTATGGTTACAATGGAAGATTTGAAATAATAAGAGTGCAAATAGTAAATTTTGATTATGAAGTCAATCAAAAAATTGGTTTAAAAAAAACTCTTCGTTCATTGTTAAATTTTATTAATCCAAAAAGAAAACAACATATTGTTTGGCATCTAAAGGCAATAAAATGAAAGTTTTAGTTCTTATTTTGTCTACTCAAGATTTAAGTTACGCAAAATTTATAGAATCTATTCGCACTGGATGGAAGATTGAACTAGAAAAAAGAGGGATAAAAGTATATTTTTACGAAGGAGGATATCAGTTTAATTATATTGAAGGTGATACCTTAAAACTTACCGCACAAGATGACCTGTTAAATACCGCTAGAAAACTCAAGGAAGCTATAAAATTGCTTAATAATGAAGGTATTGATTATGACATGTTGTATCGAACTAATTTATCTTCCTTTATAGAGGCAGACAATTTTGAACGATTTATAAATGCATTGGAAGGTAATAAAATTATATATAATGGATTGGTTGGTGAGACAAGTAAACTACAAGAATTTTTTAATGCAAAAAGTAGAACTTTAAGTTTTTTATTTAGAAAAATAGATTTTACGAGAAAAATTAAGTTTGCTTCAGGTTCAGGATTCTTTTTGGATAAGAACTCGTCTCTTAAGATTTTTCATTCAGATGAATACAATCAATATATTGATGATATTATGGTTTCATTAGTTTTAAACACTTCACCAAATCAAAATCAAATAGTCCCAAAAAGGTTTGATATCTTAGAAGATATGAACCATAAAATAGATAAAAAAGAGTACTTTAGACTTATTCAAGATGAGTGTCTTTTCCACTATAGATTTAAAACAAAAGATAGGAATAATGATGCAATAAATATTAAAAATTTCTGTTCCTATGATTATAGATTAGAATATTGTACATTAGGTGAGTTATAAATGAATATTTGGTCTTACTCAATTTTTGGAAGTGATACGGAGAAGTATTACAAACCAATGATAGAAAATTTTGAACTTGCAAAAAGTAATAATGCACAAATAATAATTAATGTAAATAAAGACGATGAACAGTTTGTTAGAAATTATTTTGAAGACTATAAAGACAATTTTATCTTGGAAGTACATAATGATTTTTATTTAAGTAAGTTTCCAAAAATGTTACGATACATCATTTCAAAGAAGTACCCAAATAGCAATTTCTTTTATAAAGATTCTGATTCAATAGTTACGGATGATGAAATACATATAATGAAGAATTGGCTTCAAAATGAAAAGACAGATTATTTAATAATTAGAAATCATCCAGTGCATCTTTCACCAATTTTAGCTGGTATGTTTGCTGTTAAAGCTCCAAAGATTTCTTTTTTGGTTGAATTAATCGAAATTTTTTTTAATGAAGAATATCTTAGTCTAAATAGTATAAAGTTAAATAATTTTGATTATGACCAAGTATTTCTACAAATGGAAGTTTACAGCTTAATAATAAATAATTCTTCGATTTACTCATCTCATTTTTATTTTTGTGAAGAAAAAATTAAGAAAATCAAATTCAATTCTAATTTTATTGGAAAGCAGGTTTATCAGGAAAATAGCGAAAATCAAGATGAATGGTATTTTAAAATATATTCAAATAAAGTGTTGTGCTTACCATATATTCATAAGTTATACAGGTACTATAAAGATGATAAGATAGTTTTGATTTTAGCGAAATTATTTGATTTATTCAATTTCAAAAAGATATAACAATGAATATTTTACACATAGCATATTCTTTGTCAGAAAGTTCAGCAGCAACAAGATTAGCATATTCTCAATATGAAAATAAAGATAATGTATACTTTTTACTTGGAGAAAAATCTTCTTATAAATTCGTAAGAGAAAGGCAATATAGCAATAGAGTTTATTTTTTCTTTTCATTCTTGTCAAAAGTTACCTACAAAATTATGAAAGTTTTATCTGGTATAAGTAGCAATGAAGTTTTTAGTTTTGAAACATTTGATATATATAACAAATATTTTATAGCTAAAATAGTTAAAAAAAATAAAATTGATATTATTCATTTTCATTGGTGTGGTGCTGGTTTTTTTTCATTAAAGTCTATAAATGAATTAAATGATTGCAGGATAGTTATAACTTTTCATGATTACCATTCAAGTACAGGTGGCTGTCATATTCCAATGGGATGTGTAGATTTTAGTTCTTGTATCAAATGTCCACTGGTTCCAAAAAATAGACTTTTGACACCTTTTTTTCATTATTTAATAAAACAACGAAAACAAATCTTTTATTCTTTGGCACAACAAAAAAATATTCGTTTTATTTCACCTTCAAAATATACATATACTATTTTGTCAAACTCAATTCATGCACAAAAACATTTTTTGATAGGGAATGTGTTGAGTCATAATTATTATCAGATAGATAACAATACTTTGATTAATAACTTTAATGCCAATATAGAAGATAAAAGAAATGTTTTATTTGTATCTATAAAAAAATCTGCAAGAGATAATAAAGGTTTTATATATATGTCAAAAATAATTGATAAAGCCATAGAAAATAATTGGCCAGTACATTTTCATTTTGTCGCAAGTGATTTACCAGAAAAAATTTCGTTAATAAATTATACAAACTATGGTTATCTAAGTGATAATGCTTTGATAAGTTTGTATACATCTAGTGATTTATGTGTAATTCCATCTAGATATGAAACTTTTAGTCAAGTTTGTCTTGAATCTATTTTATGTTGTACACCTGTAATTGCATTTGATCTTACGGGACCAAAAGATATCATAGGTGGTGAATTTCCATTTTTTTTAGTCAATGATTTTGATGAATTAAAATTTATAGAAAAAACATATGAGTTACTAAATTATAAGAGAAAATATTTATTATTAATTTGTCAGAAAAAAGATAGTATTAAGCTAAACTATTCTTCTTCTCGTATTTTTTTATTACACAATAGTGTTTATAAATCATTTTATTTAAGTTAATTGTATGAAAAGGAAAGAGATGTATGTTTAAACAAAAGACTAATCAAAAATTGAAAACAGAATCTATTGTAAAAGCTGTGACTGATCAGAAACCTTTGGTTAGTATCATAACTGTAGTATTTAACGGTAAAAATACTCTAGAAAAAACGATTTTAAGTGTAATAAATCAAAATTATCAAAATATAGAATACATCATAATTGATGGCGGTTCCACTGATGGTACATTAGAAATAATACATAAATACGAAAAAGAAATAGATTATTGGATCAGTGAAAAAGATAATGGAATATACGATGCGATGAATAAAGGAATTTTGGCTGCTAATGGAAAATTTGTTAATTTTATGAATGCAGGTGATTATTTTTTTGATAATAATATAATTCAAAAATTACCTTTGACTTCATTGTCAAAAATTATTTTTGGAAATATTATGTATGAGTCAGGGAAGGTGTTTAAATCTACATTTGACTATAGAATGTATCTTAAAAATACTTTGCATCATCAATCAGCATTTTATGCACTTGATTTATTGAAACAATTAGGTTTATTTGATACAAATTTTAAAATTTTAGCAGATTATGATATGAATTTTAAAGTACTAAAGTTGGGAATCAAATTTGAACAAGTACCTTTCTTTATATCTATATGTTCTGATTATGGTGTCTCTGATATACCAAAAATTATGAATTATAATGAAGAATTTATAATTAGACTAAAAAATAATTATTTTTTGGGGTTATTGTTGGGTAGTTATTCTTACGTCAGATTTATTGTAAAATTTTTTTCAAGAATATTACTATGACACAAATTAATGCATCGATAGTTTTATATCATAATCAAAAAGAACAACTTATAAAAGCAATCAATAGCTTTTTAAATACAGATTTGCAAGTGAGACTGTATCTGATTGATAATTCATTAAATGATGATTTAAGAGAGTTAGCTAAGATAGATGATAGAATAGAATATATTTTTAACAATGCAAATTTGGGTTATGGAGCTGCTCATAATATAGCTATGAAAAAAAGTATTGAAGAAGGTACATCGTATCATATTGTTTTAAATCCTGATATTTACTTTGAATCAAATGTAATCGAAACCTTATATAAGTATATGGAAACTCATCAAGATATTGGTCATATTATGCCTAAAGTTTTATATCCAGATGGTACAAATCAAAATTTATGTAAACTACTACCTTCTCCTTTGGATTTATTCGCTAGAAGATTTATTCCAGTTGAGTCATTTGTGGACAAAATAAATAATAGATATGAATTGAATTTTTTTAATTATAGTGAAATAGTTGAGATTCCTTTTCTGTCAGGTTGTTTTATGTTTTTGAGGGTAGATGTTTTAAAGAAAGATTGTCTCTTTGATGATAGTTTTTTTATGTATTTAGAGGATGCTGATTTGACTAGAAGAATTTCTAGAATTTCAAAAACTATTTTTTATCCTACGGTAAGTATTTATCATGAATATCAAAGAGGAGCACATAAAAGTAAAAAGTTATTGTGGTTTTTTATACAATCTACATTCATATATTTTAATAAATATGGCTGGTTCTTTGATAAAGAAAGAAAAAATAGAAACAATAAAATATTAAAAAGTCTAGGATATTTTGATAAATGAAAAAAATACTTTTAACTGGTGCTAGTGGGTTTATAGGGTCTTATTTTATTCAAAAGTATGAGAGAAAGTATGATATAAAATCGTTTAGTTTTTTAAAAGATGATATAAATAGTTTGGATTGTACTAGTATAGATACTGTTTTTCATCTATCTGCTTTGGTTCACCAGATGGGTGGAGCAAGTGAAGAAGAATACGAGAGAGTCAATGTTACGCAAACTTTAGAATTGGCAAAAAAAGCAAAAGAGAGTGGAGCAAAACACTTTGTTTTTATGAGTACAGTGAAAGTGTATGGGGAGGAGACGGATGGATTGCCACGCTTCGCTCACAATGACAGTTTTTTCGTTTATACTGAAAATAGCGAGTGTTATCCAGAAGATGAGTATGGCAAAAGCAAGTTAAGGGCAGAACAAGAGCTTCTCAAACTAGAGAGTGAAGATTTTGCAGTTTCTATAATCCGCACCCCTATTGTTCATGGGTTTGGTGTTAAGGCGAATATTAAAAATCTTGTCAGTTTGGTAAAGAAAGTGCCTGCTTTGCCATTTGGTGGTATAGAAAATAAAAGAAGTATGGTTTATATTGGCAATCTTTGCCATTTGGTGGATGTTGTGATTGAGCAAGAAAAGTCGGGTGTGTTTTTGGCAAGTGATGATGAGCCGCTAAGTACCACAAGACTTATTGAACTCATAGCAAAGAATCTTGATAAAAAAATATATTTGATAAAGGTTCCATTTTTTGAGAGTTTGCTAAAGCTAGTAAAACCATCATTTCACAAGCGACTTTATGGAAGTTTGGAAGTTGATAATACTTTGACTAAAGAGAGACTAAATCTCAAAAATCCTTATAGTGTGGAAGAGGGGATAAAGTTAATGATACAGGGTGAATGTTAATATTTTGTATATATTTCTTTACATATTAGTAGATACATGCTATAGTTGTAAACTAAATTATACAAGGTATAGAGATGATAGATATAATCCATAATGAAAAAAAGATAGCATCATTTATCAAGGACAATAGAAATTTTATCATTGACTATCAAAATAACGAAATAAAAAACTCCATAGCACTCTCTTTGCCAAATACACAAAAGATATATTTGTATGATTATAAATTCCCACCATTTTTGGAGAGTTTTTTACCTGAGGGGTATCTGTATGAAATATTTAAAAATATGTTATCAAAGGAGTATGGCACGGTAGATGATTTTCTTATATTTTCTTTGCTTTGTAGCAATATTGAGTCTAGGATACAGTTTTATAGTGAGCTGAAAAATAGCATAGATTTCCCTGTTTTCAATATAGAAGAGATACTAAATAATGATACAAATGATACTTTTAATAATCTGCTTCAAACTTTTTTAAACAAAAATGCCATCAGTGGAGTGCAGCCAAAGACAATAGCACTATTAAAAGATAAAGAGAAGCTAGATACAAAAGAGTACATTATAAAAACTTGGGGTCAAGAGTATCAAGACTTAGCACTGAATGAATATTTTTGTTTAAGTATTGCCAAAAAAGCAGGGATAAAAACGGCAAATAATAAACTTTCTAAAAATAACAAGTTTTTAATAGTAGAAAAGTTTACCATACAGGATGATGGAAGTTTTTTGGGTTTTGAAGAGATACTCTCGTTGGTTGGTAAAAATAAAGATAGTAAATATGATGGTAGCTATGAACAAATAGCAAAGATTATTTATCAATACACTACAAACAAGAAAGAGTCTATGGTTGCTTTTTATAAAACTGTGGTCATAAACTATCTTCTCAAAAATGGAGATGCGCATCTTAAAAATTTTGGTTTGCTATATGAAGATGATTTTAAAAATATATTTTATTCTCCTGTATATGACATAGTAAATACTGTGGTTTACATCCATAAAGATAAACCGGCTTTGATGCTTGGCGGTAAAAAAATATGGTGGGCAAAAGATATATTGGTGGAGTTTGGGTGTAAAAGTTGTCTGCTCTCAAAAGGTGAAGCTTTGAAGCATTATGATGAGTGTTTTGCTGCTCTTCGTTGGGGAATCAAAGAACTTGAAAATTATGTCAAACAAAATAAAGAGTTTAGGATAGGCAAAATAATGCTTGATAGCTGGAAATTGTCGCTGGAAGAAAAAAATATGAAAGAGGTAGATGATGATACTATCAGAGCTTGGCGAAACTATTAAAACTTTACGAAAACAAAAAGGGCTCTCTCAAGAGAGTTTAGCAGCACAATCAGGTATCTCAAGAGCAACGCTCTCCAAGTTAGAAAATGGGTATATTGCAAATATAAGTATCGTAGTTGTCAATCAAATCTTGTCACTTCTAGGCTATGAGATAGAGATCAAAGCTTCCAATCCGTTTATAACATAAGCATTTACAAAGTGAAAACAAGTCAATATTGTAAACGACTATAAACATT
>DISL01000125.1 GCA_002421845.1 Epsilonproteobacteria bacterium UBA6211
ATGGTATCTAATAACTCCTGATTTTGATTCCGTGTTGCACGGGTATATGTTTTTTTCAAGCTCATCACTACTTACGAATTGACCACGTTTTTTAATAAGATAATCCAAAACATTTAAGGTACGAATTTCTAATTGGATATTTTGTTTATTTTTATAAAGTTGTTTTTTAAATAGATTGTATGTTATATTATCTGCAATTTTAATGCACTCTGTATATGAGTGATATGCTCGTTTTATTAAAGCTTTTATTTTCAGTAGCAGTTCTTCTAAATCCGTATTTTTACTTACAAATCCATCACAACCGTTTTTAAATGACTGTATAATACTATTGGGTATAGATGTAAGTACTAGTTTCATCGTATTATCATTGTATTCCCTAAGCATTTTCATAATTTCATAGCCGTCTATTTGAGGTACGTTTATATCGATGATATATAAATCATATACGTTGTTAAAAATTTTATTTAAAAATTCTTGACCGTTGTTACAAGTTTCTACGATAAATTTCTCTTCTTCTAAAAAATCTTTAATACTCTCTTGATAAAGCAAATCATCTTCCAAAAAAAGTATTTTGGTTCCTGTCGTCATTTTAGTACTCCGTTTTTCAATAACAAATGCCAAGAAGTATTTACTTCTTGGCAAATATGTAGATATTAGGTTTAAATAATAATTATAATATGTTGTTAAAAAGTATTGCCATACCCCAACCGAAATATATGACCAACCAAGCAACCATAATAGTAAGCGTATAGTTACCTAATCTTGTGACTACAACATCTTTGGAAGCATCAAAAACACCTTGGTTTTTACCTACTTTCCATGCCATAGTAAGCAGATAAGCTACACCGATGCCACCCATTATAAGAAATGTTAATAAAAACATTACGATAGACGGAACCTCTAAATTTACAGGGTAATCGTATATACTATATCCTAAATTTGCCATAATGTCAAATCTTATTAACTCTCTTACCGCAGAAATCAATAATGCCACTACAACTAATACGATAGTAGTTATATAGCTATTTGAATTTCCGGCAGTCATAAGAAGTAATACGACAACACCTAAAACGGTAGCTATTACTAGAGGATGCATTAAATATCCTATTTGTAACATCCATAGTGCAAAAAGAACGGCACTTAGAACTAAACCTACAACACCTAGTTTTGTTCCTAAGCTTGCTGTATAAGCTACGAATTCTTTGCTAAAATCCTCTTTTGTACTTACAAATCTACTATAGTTTTGTAAAAATATACCGACTACCGGAATACTTAAGCTCACCATAAATGCAAGTCTAACAATATCTATATTAAAAGTCGTACCGCTAGTATCAACTACACCGTTTGGTGCATACATATTCATCCATTCATTCGGCATAATAGAAGTTACCGCAAAGTTGTGCATTAAAATACCTGCAAACACCAAAATAGCAAAGGATATAATACCTATTAGTTTGCCTCCACCTGCATTTGCTTTATTTGCATAATAGTACCAATAGTACATTATGTATCCCACGATTAGTGAGTATATAAACGTAAATACCCATATACCTGATAGTGTGTTTGCCACGTACCAGTTTGGATCATAAATAACCTGAGTAAACAATAACGGTGCAACACCTAAAACGATAAGTATAGAAACACTTATTTTACCTGTTTGGATTAAATGAGGTGTTAAAATTTTCCAGTTTGCATCGTTTTTTTGTCTAAAAGTTCCATACAACGACAATCCCATGGAGCCTAAAGATAATAATACAAAAGCTGCGTGTAACGCCCAAGTTAAAACATATAATGCCTGAAAGACAACAGGGTAAAAAGGTACACCTGCCGGGTCTCTAAGGGCTAATAATACGGATGCGTCCATAAATCCCTCCTTAATATTTCAAAGATGCAATATATTCAGCGATTGCATCGTATTCATGCTCCGGTAGAGCAAGTTTAGGCATATAAGGGAAACCCCCGCTACCGATACCGTGTAAAATAGATAAAATACCGTCTTTATCCATACCTTGTAATCTATCTTTTAGAGGTCTAAATACACCTGTTTTTTCTAAAGAATGGCAGTTTGAACATGACATCTTAGTCAAAAGTTCACCAACAGCAAGTTTATTTTCATCTGTTATAACTTTTAAGCTTTCAGGAACAAAAGGATTTACTTGTAAAAGCCCTTTTTCGGCTATAATAGGCAATTCACTTTTTATCCCTTTACCTTCAACGTCACGGCTAATAATTTGGTTTGAATAAATATATTGACCTGCAACATAAGGTTTTCTCATAGATTCTCTTAGTTTTTCTCCAGGCCAAAGTCCTGAAATCAATATCACTGCAATCATCACTGAAGCTAACGTTGGATTTATAAATCTAGGTTTTACTATAGCAATTAAGAAATATAAAGAGAAAATTACCGCTAGAATAATTCTATTTTGAATAACTTCAGCTTTTGATACGTTAAATACAGCGTGAGCATTATCAGGTAATGTACCCATATACCACATAAAAAAGAACATAGTTACAAAACCGCCTAGCATGGCAACATAACCCATTTTGGTAGTAAGCTCTGCTGAGAGTTCGGCATTCTCTTTTTTCATAGCACTTGATATGACAAGACCGATGACACCAGAACACATAATCATAAACCCTATTCTTAGGAACATATGAGGGAATGTATTTATACCAAAAAATGCATCACTTGCACTTCCCGTAGCATAAAAAGCATCAGTTCCCGGCCACATCATAAAGCTTATTATTCCTATAATAAGTGCCAAAGTACCTACAGATGCCAGAGCAAATGTGAATGTAAGTTTTAGATGAGTTTTTTTGTCTATTTTGTCAATAAAGTAAACAAGTACAAATACACCTATAACCTCATAAACGAAAAATACCCATTCTGTTGCCCATACCCAAACAAAGTTGTGTATCAATGCACTTATACCTCTGGGACTGGCAGCAGTTGCCGTGTACCAAATACCTGGACCTGTAATAGAACCTATAACATATGAAAAAATAAGTAAAAACATACCGTATTTTTTCATATAAGGGTATAGGTCTGATCTATCTTCTGAATATGCCTTGTAAGCTAAAAAAGCAAAAAGCATAGCAGCACCAACAGAAGTATGTGAAGCAAGAATATGTATTGTACCAGTGATACCCATCATCCAAGCACTTCCGTACTCTGGGAAATAAAACAATGGAAATTGTCCTATTATATCCATGAAACCTCCTTAATAAAAATTCACCGTAATTATAAAAAGTTAATGTTAATTATTTGTTAGTTTTATCTTTAATATAATATTAAGTTAAGTAATACTATTATTTCAATAATCATTATCATAAAGGAGAGTATTGTGAGCAGATTGAGATTAAAAATAGAGATAAATAGAGTATTAAATGAACTAAACTTAGAAAAAACTGTAAATTCAAAGTGTTGCGTATTTAAGGTACTTAAAAATAGGTATCCCAGTCTAAATAATCAAGAATTATCATATATGATACAAAGAGAGTTGCAATAAATAGTACAAAAGTACTATTTATTTGATGTAAGAACAGCAGTAATCAGTAAGTGTTTTTACTTCTAATTTAAAGCTTGAGTTTGCCGGTACTTCAAATGAAGCAGGAGCAACTATGGTTTGCCACTCATTAGAGTTTGGAAGTAATACGTCCAGTTCACCTGCTAGTATCTCCATTATTTCAGCTTCTGCCGTACCGAATTCATAACTATCAGGCATCATTATACCTAGTGTTTTTTTTGTTCCGTCTGCAAAAAGTACCGTTCTGCTTGTTACTTTTCCATCGTAATAAACGTTTGCTTTTTTTACAACCGTAACATTTTCAAATCTATCCATTGTAAGCCTTTGTAGAAATTTAATCGTGATTATATGATTTTTTGTATTAAATTATTCTACGGTCACTTTTAAAAGCATCTCAGGATGAACCGCACATTGGACGGTAAACGAACTTTTAGCTTTGATAGGCACTACTGCAGATTGACCTTTTGTTTGCATTCCCGTATCAAACTCGTTTAGTACATCATCCGTATATGCGTTGTGAGCAAAGGGGTCTGAATTGGTAAATCTAAGCGTGTCACCAACTTTAACTTTGACTTGAGCAGGGATAAACTTCCTACCTAATTGATCTATTACGTGTTCTTTAGCATATAATGAAATCGATAAAATAGCAACTAAAATAATTTTAAACATACAAACTCCTTGATTTTATTTTTGTTTTTTTAGATGAATAGCAGCTTTTGCCATCATATGAGCACTTAT
>DISL01000077.1 GCA_002421845.1 Epsilonproteobacteria bacterium UBA6211
TTTAAAAGAGCATATCAAGATGCTCCACCGATGATTCCTCATGATACTACCGGTATGATGGAAATTACAAGAGATAACAATCAATGTGTAAGTTGCCATATGCCTGAAGTTGCGGTAAGTATGGGCGCTACACCTGTTCCTACATCGCATTTTATGGATTTTAGACCAAGACATAAACTTGTTGAAGGTGAGAAATTTGTAAAAACTGTTAATGAAGATAAAAACGAAGTTAAAATCAAAAAGCTTGATGATTTAGCGGCTGCTAGATTTAACTGTGTACAATGTCATGCTCCTCAAAGTCAAGGTGAGGCTCCGTTAAATGTTTTTGAACCTGATTTCATAGACAAAGACGGTACTGCAAAATCTAACTGGACCGGTGATAGATTATTGGAAGGTTTAAATACTCTTGGAAAATAATTCAAGTAGAAGAGAGCTTTTTAGCTCTCTTGCTTCCAAATTTGGAAGCAAAAAAGTGGCAAATGCAAAGGTCGTAAGACCTCCTTACTTTAGTAGTGAAGATGATTTTTATAAAGAGTGTGCAGATTGTGACGGTAAATGTGCCTCTTTTTGTAAAGAACATATTATCGTAATAGGTGAAGATAAAACCCCTTATTTGAATTTTGGAGTTAGCGGTTGTACCTATTGTGATGATTGTGCTTTGGCCTGTGACAGAGGTGTTTTAAAGCTTGAAAATAAGAAAAAAATAGATGCAAAGTTTAAAATTGACATACTAAAATGTATGAGTTGGAATCAAACCATGTGCTTTAGTTGTAAAGACCCGTGTTTGGATAACGCTATAAAGTTTTTGGGTATGTTTAGACCTGAGATAAATAGCGAACTTTGTACAAACTGCGGTTTTTGCGTCAAAGTTTGTCCGACGAATGCTATTGTAGTTGATGGTTGATAGTTGATGGTTGATGGTTGATGGTTGATGGGATTTAGTAAAGGAGAGGTGTAAAATGGAAGAAACGGAAATAATAGCTCATATCGAGTTAAAAGATGATAATGATTGGATAATAAGAGTTGTTGATACGACCGATAATGAAGGGTATATTTGTGAAAGCATAGATGAGTTTTCTTTTGCGGTAGCTCAATTAGGCGGTAAACACGACAACCTAATATCGGTAAAATGGTCAAAAGACCCAGATGTAACTCCAAAGCATTTTAATGAAGTAGAAGCCGGAATAAGGAAGTTGCAAGAAGTTTTAAACGGAGGTGAGTGATGTCAAGATTAATCATAAGCTTATTGTTTGTATTGAATTTAGGTTTTGCAAAAGAGAGTGTTGAACCTAAAATGAAAGTGTTTGCAAGCGGTGATGTTCAAGATATGGTTATTAGTGATAATACTCTTTATGTCGCTACCGATGCAAGTAAAGTCGATATTTTTGATTTGGATACGAAAATACTTTCAAAGTCTATACAAATACCAACCATAAAAGATTTTATGGGCAAAGAGATAAACTCAAAGATATACTCTGTAGATGTTCTTGGCAAAGATATTATCTTTGTTAGTGAAGGCGAGGGTGGATATAGGGTACTTTGGAGATATTCAAACGAAAAGCTAGAAAAGTTGATAGATACAAATAAAAAGCATTTTATAAGAGAAGCTAGATTTGTCGATAAATCAAGGGTTTTGATGGGATTATTGACAAATGAGCATATTATGTATGATATAGCTCAAAAAAAAGTGATATACAATACCCAGTTTAGTACCTCTTCTTTTTCCGATTTTACGCTAAGTGAAGATAAAACAAAATACGTAACAACCGATGAAAGCGGAATAGTTAGAATGGTAGATACCAAAACATCAAATGTTCTTGAAGAGTTACCCGCTAAAAACGTAGATAGGGTTTATCAACTAGATTATAAAAAAGGTGTTGTTTTGACTGCAGGTCAAGATAGAAGGGCTGTAGTGTATAAACCTTTTGGTACATACCATTTTGAGTTTGAGTTTTTGCTATATGCAAGTGCTTTGAATACAAATGCAACCCTTGGAGCAGTAGCTTACAATATCCAAAATGACGTACTTGTATTTGATGTAGAGTCCAAACAAAAGCTTTATAGTTTGACAAATGCAAGGGCAACTATTACAAAAATATTGTTTATCAACGATAATGAGCTTTTAGTAAGCAGTGATAGCAAACAGATTAATTATTATAAACTAAAATAAGGAGAAGAAGATGAATATTTCAAGTATAGTAGTACAAACTACGCCAAAATTTGTAGAGGAAGTTGTAGAGAGTTTGAAAAACAGCGGTGTATGTGATTATCATATGCACGATGAAAAGGGAAGAATTATAGTTACTATAGAAGGCGAAGGTGTAAAAGAAGAGTTAGCAAAACTAAAGGTTATCCAAACTCTTCCGCATGTGGTATGTGCAGATATGCAAATGGCATACAGTGAAGATGAATTGGCTCAAAATATAGAGGTTATGGAAAATGCAGATGCAGTTCCTGCTGTTTTATTGGACAATAACTTTGACCCTTCAAAAATTGTTTATAGCGGTGATTTAAAGAAAAAAGATTTGGAAGATTTCGCTAAACATCTTGGATAAAGGCAATACCATGACATATAATGATAGTAATTTTTTAATAGAAACTGAAGTACCTGAGGGTGAGGTGATAATATCAAGAACCGATTTAAGAGGTATTATTACCTATGCAAACGAAACTTTTGCCGATATTAGCGGATACGGTGTGGATGAACTTATCGGTAAGCCACATAGTATTTTAAGACACCCTGATATGCCGCGTGCTGCGTTTGAGCATATGTGGAAAACTCTAAAAGAGGGTAATATGTGGCAAGGATACGTCAAAAATATGAGAAAAGACGGTGGATATTACTGGGTTTATGCGGAAGTATCAGGAGTATATAAAGATGATGTTCTGGTGGAATACAAATCTATGAGATCCCCTATTTCAAATGAGACAAAAGAGAAAATGCAAAGAAAATATGATGAAATGAAACTAAAAAATAAAGATATGATTAGAGTTATCAGATATGTGCCGTTTGAAGAGTATGTGAGTATGCAATAAAAAAGAGGTGTTGGAGGGATAAGCCAACACCTCTTTGATATTATTTAAGACCTAAAAATGCAGCTTGAGCTTCCATTTGAGCGTCTGTTAAACCTTTTACTTGTCCAGCCATTACGCCTTTCATTGCTCCACCGTAAGTTCCTGCTTGATAACCTTTTAGTGCAGCTACGAAGTCGGCTTTTGTCATATCTTTGATAATTTTACTTTTACCTAATGCAACTTTCTCACCGTTTGCACCGTGACATGCAACACATTTTTGATAACTAGGCTCAGCAAAAAGTGAACTACTCAAAGCAATACTTGCTAATGTTAAAGAAACTAATTTTGTTTTCATGAAATTCTCCTATTTTTGATATTGTGTAATGATAAGATAAAAGATTGGATTTTTCCTTGACATAAATCAAATTTAGTGCTTTAAGACTATTTTAGTTAAAATACCGTTCTCAAAAAGAAAAGGAATATATGGAAAATTTAGCATTTTTATCACAAATAGTAATCCTTATATTATTAGCACCGATTTTTGCAAAAATATTTAAAGTATCCGTTGCCGTTGTCGAGATTGTTCTTGGTGCGGTTGTTGTTTGGATGGGATTTATAGAAAGCGGAAATGAGCTTTTTAAGGATATAGCAAAAATAGGCTTTTTTTACCTTATGTTTTTGGCTGGGATTGAAATCAATATCAAAAAATTTCTTAGTTTTAAAGATAGATTTATCAAAAATGTTTTGATTTATTTCGGTTGTCTTTACGGAATCTCTTTTTTACTCTATTTTGTTTTAGAATTAAACCCGGTATATATAGTAGCTATCCCTATAGTTTCTTTGGGGATGATTATGGCACTTATAAATGAACACGGCAAAACCCATAAGTGGCTTGAATTGTCTCTTATCATAGGTGTTATCGGGGAGCTAATAAGTATTTCTGCACTTGTAATATTCGATGGTATCGTAGCTCATGGAGTAGGGGAACAGTTTTATAAAAGTATTATTATTTTGATAGTGATTTTATTTGTGACATTCTATGCTTTCAAAGGGATGAATGTCCTTTTTTGGTGGTTCCCGAGGCTCAAAAGAGTGATTATGCCCGATAGCGATAATATGAGTCAAGACATCAGGGTCTCTATGGCACTATTTTTTATTTTGATAGCTATTATGCAGTATCTTCATATTGATATGGTACTCGGTGCTTTTATCGCAGGTGTTTTTATCGCCAACTTTTTTGAACACAAAGTTGAGCTTCCTCATACCTTACATCGTGTAGGTTTTGGGTTTTTGGTACCGTTGTTTTTTATCTACGTAGGAACAACGCTAAATCTTGATGTTTTATTTACCGAAGAGATAGTAGATACCGCTTTGCTTATAGTTCTTGCCATGGTTGTTGCTAGGATGATTAGTTCTTTTGTTGCTTATTATAAATATCTAGGTTTTAGAGATACTGTTTTGTTTAGTTTCGGTGATTCTATGCCTTTGACGTTTCTTATTGCTATTGCTACCATAGCAGTCAATAATAATGCAATTAGCCAAAATGAGTATTATGCTTTTGTATTGGCTGCAATGATTGAAGCCGTATTTATTATGATTTTAATCAAATTAATAATGGATAAAATAAAAAGAAAATCTGTAGAGTGAGTTTAGCACCGCTTTATTTTCTAAGCGTTGCAATAACTCTTTTTGGATTTAGTAGTAAAGATAGTGCGTCATCTATATGATTCACCGTTATATCGCTATTTAGCATAGCTTTTGTAGAACACCCTTCAAAACCTATTACCGCAATAGAAATTCCTGCTTCTTGAAGCATTAGTGCATCATTGTTGCCGTTTCCTATAGCTACGCATTTTTGACAATCAATAGATTTTATAAAGTCACATTTTTCTTTGATATGGTCTGATGTTTCAAGAACTATCACTTCCACATCAAGGTGTTTTAGCTCTTCTTTTACGCTACCGAAAGTATCGGCAGTGATTACGTAAATCTTAAAATCTTTGGACAATTTAGTAAAAAGCTCACCGACACTCTCTATTAGTTTTCCATCTTTTGCTATAGTTCCGTTGTAGTCGCAAACTATATTGCGTATATCTATATTTTTAAAATTAGGGATATTTAGCGTCATTATTTATTCACTATTTCTTTTATCCAGTTTTCTAAAACTTTGTGTAAACCTTCATTTGGAACTTCAAGTATTGATATATCAAAATGGTCTTGAAACTCACAAATACCTATGCTTCTTGGGCGAACAGCTAAGATTTTGCTTGTAGGTATCTCTTTACCGAAACAAAAAACTAGATTTTTTGCATCTATGATACCCTCTGCTATCACCGCATCTTCAAAAGTTTTCGTATGTGAAAGATGGTCAAAAATAGCTATAAAAGTAGCAACTGGATGGTTGTCTATTTTTTGTTTTAAAAACGCAAATATTTCATCTATATTTTTGTAAGTCGTCTCATTTTTGTTTACCTCTAAGGTAAATACCGGATATTTTTCTTTAAATAACATTTGTTTCATTTTTTTCCTTTTTTTTAAATTGATAATATCGATTGTCTTACACAATCTATTTTTGTTTTTATGTCAAACCCTTGCATATCCATAAAATCTATTTGTATTTTATAAACCAAAGATTTATCCAAATATACGTCAAATACCAAATAACCTGCATACTGACGAGCTTCATCGTTTTTCTTACCTGGGTCTTTTTTGTCATTTTCATACAATAAGACGTTTATGCTCAGATTTTCACTCTCTTTTTTTTGTCCAAAAGAGCTTTTTATATAATTATCAGTATCTTGTATATCCACATAATTAAAAAGTTGCGATTCCATATATTTGGAAGGTTCGACTTTGAATTTTACGGTAAAATGACCATTTTGGAATAGTTCTTTTACAAGAGACAATTTTTCCTGTATATATACTCTTTCAAATACCGTGATGTTTTTATGACATTCAAGTCTTTGAGCTTTTGCCCCTTTTTTGTTTAGTTGTTGATAAACAGAATTGGCTATTAATCCAAATACAACAATCCCAAGCAGTATAAAAATACTTTTTTTCACAACCTTACCCTTTAACTCTAAAGTTTTTTGCTATTTTGTCTTGAATTCTGTTTTGAAGTAAATGCACTACTTTTTTAGGATGTTTTTGTCCGCAACAAGTTCCGTGACCATGTTCGTGACCATGTGAATGTTCATGATGATGGTCATCTTCTTTGATATAAACTTTATAATTATCACTATTTAAAAGTACCAAGTCACCGTCTGCGTATTTTACCAAAACATCGGTTAACTCTATCCTTTCATCTCCGGCAAAATATACTTTTATATTACTACTTTGTAACATATTAAAAGGGTTGTGACCCATATGAGATGTAATAAGTTTTGTGACACCTAGACTTTTAAGCCAAGATACTACGGCTCTTCCGCCGTTTGCTTCATTTTTGACTATTTGCGTTTCACCGTTTTGTACCAAAGCAAAATATTTTGCTTTTCCAAACAGTGGAGATACTGCACTGTTTTGTTTGTTTGTTTTTACAGGTATTGCTATCATTTGTTACTCCTTTGTAGCATTTTTAAACGAAATTTTATATCCAAGATATATAACTATAGGCCAAAGACTTAGCCAAATAAGAGAAGTCGTATAATCCATAAATCACCTCCTAATAATTGTGAGCATCAGGTGCTTCTATCTCTTCTTTTGTTAGTTGTGTTTTATTCATAGAATACCACGCATAGGCGATATAAGCCAAAACAAAAGGAACCATCAAAGATACATAACCCATAACACTTAGCGTATAATGACTTCCTGAACTGTTCATAATAGTCAAACTACTTTGTAAATGGTAAGTTGACGGATAATATGCAGTGTTGTTAAGTCCAACATTTAATAAAAGTGCCATTACGGTCAAAACCACACCCAAACCGCCTGTTTTGATACAGCATGTTTTTTCAAAATGTATAGTCACAAATACGGCTAATATAACCATCAATACACCTATGCCGAACATCACAAGAACTATCGGCATATCAAGAAAATTAAATAAATATTTAAAAGATTGCATATATACAAAACCGTCTTTATCTACGGCAAAACCGTTTTTTGTCAAAATCCAAGCAAGGAAGCTAAGGAAAAACATCAAAAATATAACCATATTAAATTTTATAGATCTAACTGCTCTTATGCGGATACCTTTATGGTCGATATTATTGATAAAATACAAAGCACCAAGGATTTTTGCTAAGAAAACAAGTGCAAATCCAAGCAAATAATTTGAAGGATTTAGTAATGCCTCTAAGCCTCTTAGGTTATTTTGCCAGTATGAAAAATTGCGATAATCTACATGAAATTCACTACCGCTAAAAAACGTACTTATAGCAACGCCTAGCAAAAACACCCCAAGGTTACCGTTGATGTACAAAAATGCTTCATAAGTTTTTTGACCCAAAAAGTTGTTTGGTTTTGTTCTGTATTCGTAACTCACTGCTTGAATAATAAAACAAAAAAGTATCGCCATCCATACCCAGTAAGCACCGCCGAAACTTGTACTATAAAAAAGTGGAAACGCAGCAAACAATGCCCCGCCGAAAAGTACAAGTGTCGTAAATCCAAGTTCCCATTTTCTACCTATACTATTTACAAGCATAGTTTTTTCAGTTTCATTTGTCGATATGTTGTTTAGAAGTGTTTGTCCACCTTGAACAAACATCATAAATACAAACAACCCACCAAGCAAAGAGATAATAATCCACCAGTATTGTTGTAACTGTAATAAACTCCAAGTTTCAAACATTAGTGACCTCCGTTAAAGCCAAGGCTTATTTGTTTTGTCATAATTTTTATTTCAGCTATTAAAAGTGCCGTAAAAAGTACCGCAAACATCCAAAACGTAATCATAACGTTGGTACTTGAGATATTTGTAACAGCTACTCCGACAGGCATCAAATCTTGAATAGCCCAAGGTTGTCTGCCCACTTCAGCTACTATCCATCCGGCTTCGGCTGCTATATATCCAAGAGGAATAGACCAAAGAGCAGATTTAAGGACTAGTTTATAGTTTGCAATTTCTCTTTTTGTTGCAAGAAATAAAACAACTGCAAAAAGTACCATAAACCAACTGCCAAGAGCTACCATAACGTGGAAACTATAAAAAGTCAAAGCTACGGGAGGTACAATATCTTCAGGTTTTTTTAGATACCCATACCCAAAATAAGCCATATTTTCATCTAGGGTTGCCTTAGCTAATGTTGCTTTTTCCTCATCGGATACATCTTTTGAATACTTGTACTCTTGAAAAGCCTCTATTGCTATCTTCCCCTTTTGAATTTTCTCTTCCGCACTCATAATACCTTGTGCTTCATTACCCCATACCAAATCCTTAAGACCTGCTACGTAAGCCTTTGAATCATGGTATCCAAGTAGCGATAACGCATAAGGAATCTCAATTTCAAATAAATAAGTATGCTCATCATTGTGTAGCGTTTTGTTCGGATTTAATGCACCGATTGCTACTATACCTGCTTCGTTTTTCCCTTCATACATACCTTCCATGGTTGCTAGTTTGACAGGTTGCGTCAGGGCTACTTGGTGAGCCGACTCATCACCGCTAAAGATAAGGAAAAACGAAGTGATAAGTCCAAAAGTAGCCCCGATAATCATAGATTTTTTTGCCATCCATATATCTTTGTTTTTTAAGATAAGCCATGCACTCACACCTATTACAAATAGTGAAGCGATAACATATCCACTCCCTATAGTATGCAAAAACTTACTCACGGCTACCGGAGAAAGTATCACATCCCAAAAATTACTCATCTCATTTCTTGCGGTATCCGGATTAAACACCATACCCACGGGGTACTGCATCCAACCGTTTGCCACTAGTATCCAAAGAGCAGAAAGGTTTGAGCCTATAGCTACAAGCCAAGTAGAAAGTAGATGAAATCCTTTACTTACTCTGTTCCATCCAAAGAACATCACCGCAAAAAACGTACTCTCCATAAAAAACGCCAATATCCCCTCTACAGCCAAAGGTGCTCCGAAAATATCCCCGACAAACCAGCTATAATTTGCCCAGTTCGTACCGAATTCAAACTCCATTATAATACCTGTTGCCACACCTATAGCAAAATTGATAGCAAACAAAGTCATCCAAAATTTGGTGATTTGTTTCCATCTTGTATCACCTGTTTTTACGTATATAGTCTCCATAATAGCTACTATAAACCCCAACCCCAAAGTAAGGGGAACAAATAAAAAATGATATATTGCAGTCAAAGCAAATTGTGCTCTACTCCAGTTTACCAAAGCCTCTTCCATAATTACCTCCGTACCAAATTCTCAGATACAAACTTTGCTTTTTCATCAAAAGTTTTGTATTCCGTTTTAAATGTTTTATCATGTATAAAAAGCTTTAAAACAACCAAGATTACGAAAAGCTTTATAAAAACTATTTTCCATAAAGTTTTACCTACAGTCATATTTTTAAAACCGTCCATATACATATTATAAGTTGATTTTATAATATTCATAACTTCACCTTTTTGAACATATGTTCGAATTATATAACTATTTCGAACATATGTCAAGTATTTTTAGTGAGAATTTTAAAAAAATGTGATATAATGCATTAAAAGTTTGATTAACTTGTATAGATAGACTCTGAATCAAGTTCGGAGTGACGGCATCTGATGTTCATCATGAGCGTGATGTTTGTCATCCTGCGTTGATGGTTTGTCATCCTGAGCTTGACTCAGGATCTAATCTAATATATTCAATAAATAAGAGAAGTAATGGCTAGATACAAAAACGAAAGAACAATAAGTTTCAAACCTAAAATCACAGATTTCACCCCTGTAGGCGGTGGCAATGAAAAGGTGAGTTTGCTTCCTGAAGAGGTGGAAGCCATATATTTGATGGATTTGCTTGGTCTTTACCAAGAAGATGCAGCTGCCAAAATGGACGTTTCACGTCCCACATTTGCAAGGATTATTAAAAGTGCTAGACAAAAACTGGCTTTTGCCGTACTAAACGGGAAAAATCTTCATTTACAAAGTGTTGAGGGTGGATATGTACTTGCTTTTTGTTCAAATTCCAAAGATATTTATTCCGAACTTTCCGTTGATAACCAATATATCTGTATTTTTGAGATAAAAAACAAAGAGATAGTAAATAAAACATTTTTGCCAAATCCCGTATTTACCCAAAAAGCAAAACCGGCTATTGCCTTGCCTGAAATATTTGTAAAATACGGTGTTAATTACTTTTTGACTGAGAAAATAGGGGAGGGTTTCAAAAACTCTTTGATTTCAAAAGGTATCACCATAGTCAAAAAAGATTCTATTACTACTGATGAGATGATTATATTCTAATCAAACAAACTTTTCTCGACAACCTTTTTTTTGAGTTTGAAACTAGCCCTATGTATAGGGCTTAGTCCGTATTGTTCCATCAAGTCGGTATGCTCTTTTGTCCCGTAACCTTTGTGTTTATCGAAAAGATACTGCGGATATAGTTTTGCTATTTCACACATATATCTATCACGGCTTACCTTGGCAAGTATGGACGCAGCACTCACACTCGGTACTTTTGCATCGGCTTTTACCATGTGTTCTATTATACTAAATCCATAAGAACTATTGCCGTCAAAAATATATTGAGAAGCTTCTAAAGACTCCGTGATGATTCTAAGAGAATTTTTGATGCAGTAGCTTATCCCATACTCATCTATTTCTTGGCTTGAGCTAAAGACTATTTTGTGGTGAGAATTTTCCAAAATCTCATCAAACAAGCTTTCCCGTTTTTTCTCACTTAGTTGTTTGCTATCATTTAGACCTTTTATCTCTTTTTTGAGTATTACCCCTGCAAATACCATAGGACCTGCAAGTGGTCCACGACCTGCTTCATCTATACCGCAAAGGGAGAGTGGCTGAGGTTTTTTCATGCTATATCAAATCTTGTTTTACAAAAGTTATAAACTGTTTGATATATGTTGATTAAATTCTCTGATTTTGCATAAATAAGATTTATACTATCTACTACTTCAGTTGTGTTAAAAGAGTATTCGTGAGCTATTTCATTTCTCGCTTCTCTTAGGCTCAGCCATTCATTCTTATTAATTATTTCAAGTTCTTCAAGACGATTTAAAATATCTAAAAATGTTTTTTTCTTAACATCTTCTTTTGATAGTATTAAAATAGATGGAAATATTTTCTCACCCATGGTATCTTGAAGTTTTGAAAATCTAAATATTAAGCTATCTATAAAACTTAAACTTACTTCATCCATTTTCAGATAAGTTTGGGTGTTTAACGGTATAAATGGTAATAAGTGTTTTTTTGATATATTGATTTTTTCAATATGTTTATTACACTCATAAATCTTTTCTTTAAAAGTATTTGCTATGTTTTCATTACTCATAATTTAATACCTTTTTGTAAAGCTTCTTGCTCGATAAGTCTTTTTTTGTCTCTTGCTATGACTACATCTATTTTTTGTTCACCGATAGCATTTTTTACCTGTACTAAAAAATTCAGTTTTTTTTCAAGTAAAGCTGATGAAGGCAATTCCGTATTAGGCACTATATACAAATCTATGTCTCCACCCTTTTGGTTGTCATCAACTCTGCTACCAAAGAGATAAATACTACCACCTTGAAATACATCTAAATAACTCTTTTTGATAGCTTCAATTTCAGATTGAGTAAGTCTCAATTAAAATCCTTTTTATTTTTTATGATGCTGATTATATCAAATTTAAGGTAATTTTAATATAAAATATATACGAAAACTCTAACTAATAGCATAGCCAAAAGGTAAATTGTATCTGACTATGCCATTGTAGGTATTAATATGATTTTTGAGTTGATTGAATTTCTAAGGCACAAGTTTCGTTGTTAACTATTGAAAGATGAGGTCTTCCAACTAATAACCCAATTCCTACCGTACCTTTTACACAATACATATTATTAGCTTTAGCGTCTATGGTAACAGATGATTTTGATTCTGTTTTGCCCCAAACTTCAACTTCTCCAGGTTCAATTTCTGTTTCAATATAGCCACCATTCCTCAATGTACCAATGACATTGTCTTGATTGTTATTAGTTGAAGTATGTATATCATAAAATACACCACTACCAACGAAACTACTGGGTCTATATACATAAATTAAACTTTTACCATTGTCTGGATTTTTAAAACTTTGAAATTTCTCACCTTTAGCTCCACATCCAGATACTAATAAAGCTACAAACGTTAATCCTATACTTAAATAAATACTTTTTCTAAAATACATTTAATTCTCCTTTTTGTATGTCTGATATTATTTGGGCATTAAAATTATTCTTAATGCTATTTAGGCATAAATTTCTGATTTCTGTAGTACCTCCATTATTGAATAAATTTCTTGTTGTTGTTGCAAAACATTCAGAGTGATAAGTTCTATTTATATTTTTGAGATTACTTGAAATTGTTAAAGACGCTGTAACAGCTATTGAATCTTCTCCAAGTTTAAATCCAACAAGTACCAAAGGATTGAATAAATTAAATTTATCATACTTTAAATTATCGTTATCATAAATTATGTCATATTCTAAACTAGCAGTTAATTGAGAATTACGAGTTTCATCAAAAATATCAGGAAAATATTTTTTATTACCTATAAAATTAGCTTTAATATTAACTATATTGGTATTATAATTAGTAGTTACTTGCGGTAATACGCTTACGTTGTGTCCACACCCTGATAACATAAAAACTATAAAATAAGTCAAAGAAAACAAGCTTTTATTCATCAATGCCTCAATTAATATGATATAAAATTATAACATATTAATATTATGATACGCTTAATTTTATGTTTATTAAATATTAGTTTTTTACAATAGTAGTTATGTAGTCTTTAATGTCATTTTCATATTAAATATCATAAAACATCACAACTCATTATCTCTCAATATCTCCAAAATCTTCTCATCACTTATATTATCCAAATCACTTTTGGAATATATACTCATAAGATAGATGATACCGTTTGAGTCAATATAATAATATATCACTCTAAATCCACCACTTTTTCCTGTGGGTACTGATGAGTTGGCAACTCTTAGTTTATAGCAGTTATTGCCAAGACTTATGCCACAAGTTGGATTTTGTGAGAGTTCTATTTGTAGTGTTTTTAAATCTTCT
The DNA here is from genome assembly GCA_002421845.1 of Epsilonproteobacteria bacterium UBA6211. Lineage (GTDB taxonomy): Bacteria > Campylobacterota > Campylobacteria > Campylobacterales > Arcobacteraceae > UBA6211. The sequence continues at coordinate 13,200 of DISL01000077.1, forward strand.
GATATGTTTTTGTATTTTTTGGAGAGTTTTTTCACCTCTTTGGCAAAGTTTTCAAGTACTTTAATTTGCAAGTTCATTTATCAGACCATCAAGTGATTTGAGTTTTGTATCATCTTTGGTATTTAAAACACCTTTTAACTCTTTGCATGATTTATCAAAACTTTCGTAAATTTTTCTTTGTTTTTGCTCTGCAATAAAAGCTTTGATTGATTCCGTGATTATTTCACTACGGTTTAGTGAATACTCTTTTGTAAACTCATCTATTTCATCTATAAGATATTTTGGCAGTCTAAGACCGACTTGTTGTTTTTGTAAATCTTCAAGGGCATACATGATATATCCTAGTATATAAAATTGTTTTACAATATTATATAAGAAATATCACTAAATGTCAAATTTATTATAATAAAATTCAACACTCAACATTTAAAATTCAAAATTCAAAACTCTACAACAACGCCCATACGAAAAATGGTACTACGTTGCACTCTATTTCACCTATGAAAAATGTTTGTTGCAAGTCGTTAACACATATTATGGTGATATTTGATATTTTGTACTCATCTAGTAGAGGAAAGATTTTGTTACTGACGGAACTAATCATAAAATCGTTAAAGAAAGGTATGCAAAGTATCACGGAGTTGTTGTAGGGTATATAAAAGTCCACGCCGTCAAGGTATGTTATCTCATGATATTTTCTAACAAGTTCCAAAAATACCATATTTGAAAACTCGTTTTTGAAATTTTTACCGAAACTTATTGCATTTTTTAGTGCATGGTTGTACAAAAAGAGTTTTTTCATTGCCTTTGGTTGGTTATATTTAGATACAAAAAATATAATATGTTGCTCTTCATAAGATTTACATAGCTCATAAAATCTATCTTTTGATACCTTTGTCGTACGTTTTAGTTGATTGAAAAGGTTAAATACCGATGTTTTTTCACCAAAGGAGTTGATGATATTTTTGATAGCTTGTAGTTCAAGTTCATCTTTTGTATTTAGTTTTAGCATCTCTTGAAGCTTTTTACTTTTTTTGCTATCTTGCAAGGTCATATTTTCGCTTAGGTTTCCGAATCTAAGGAAGTTATTGAAGCTTGTAGTTATGTTTTGATGTTTTGTATCATGTGCCAAAAACTCTTCAAAATCAAGAGGTAAGATGAGGATTTTCTCAAAGCCGTCCATCTGATAAGACTTTTTACTTATCAGTACTATGTTTTCACATTGGGGTATTTTAATATTTTCTTCGTAGTTATCTATAACAACAGCTTCTATATGATTTGCGGTAATAAAATCTTGCAAAAACTCTTCTATCTTGGAAGCTTCTATACGTAAATCAGCCAAATCTATATAAAGCCTTTTTTTGGCATCAAAATTGCTTATAAAATCATAAGATATATAAGTTTTACCGCTTCTTGGAGGTCCGTAAAGGAGTGTTTTCGTGTTAGAAATCTGATATTTTCTATCTATGAATTCTATTTTTGGAATGTCAAGTTCAAGTATTTTTTGTAATGTATCCATTTCGTATTCTATAATAAAACGATTTAAAAATCTATGTAAATTTATTTGATAATAGTTATCAGTTTAAAGATACATTAAGTTTTCATATGGTAGTATTTCGATAATAATTATCAAAACATCTATAAATGGGAGGATTTATTATGAGTGTACTTGTAATAGGTGGAGATCAGATAGAGGCAATAACAAGCTCTTTAAATACTCTAGGAGTAAATGATATAACCCACTGGACCCTTAGAAGTAATAGAGATATGGGTAGAAAAATACCTCAAAAAACGGAGTACATAATAATGCTTACAAATTTCCTTAGCCACAATGCTATGTACAAATTCAAAACGGAAGCAAAAAAGAGAAATATCCCTTTTGTATGTGCAAATAGAAATGAAAATAGCGTTATCTGTAAATTTTGCGAGATGGCGAATATTTGTCCAAATAATTGCGGTAAGTGTTGAATTTAAGTAAATAATCAAAGTTACAAAAAAAAGGGGCGGAAAATCCGCCCCTTTTTTATCTAAATTTTTTAACAGCTTCTACCATATTGGCTAAAGCTGGGGTTACTTCTTCCCATTTTCGTGTTTTTAATCCACAATCGGGATTTATCCAAAGTTGCTCTTTTGGTAAGACTTCCAAAAGAAGTTTGATTTGAGTTTCTATCTCTTCAACGCTTGGAATCCTTGGGCTATGTATGTCATAAACTCCTGGACCTATCTCTTTTGAATATCCTGAACTTTTGAAGATTTGCAATAGTCTATTACCGCTCTTTGCAGTTTCTATCGTAATCACATCAGCGTCCATTGCTTCTATGGTGTGGATGATATCGCCAAACTCACTATAACACATATGTGTGTGGATTTGTGTTTGAGGGTATGCGGAGCTAACTGATAGCTTGAAGCTTTTTACTGCCCAATTCTCATATTCACCTATATTTTCAGCTCTTAGAGGATAGCCTTCTTTAAATGCAGCTTCATCTACTTGGATTATTTTGATACCGTTTTTTTGCAAATTATCTATCTCATCAGCCAAACAAAGAGCTATTTGGTATGATACTTCACTTTTTGGTATATCATCTCTCACGAATGACCAGTTGATGATAGTAACTGGACCTGTTAGCATCCCTTTTACTATTTTGTCCGTGATACTTTGTGCATAAGTTATCCATTTGGTTGTCATTGGAGCATCAAGGCTTACATCACCGTATAAAATAGGGGGTTTTACACATCTAGCCCCGTAGCTTTGAACCCAACCGTTTGAACTAAAAGCAAAACCATTAAGCAACTCCCCAAAATACTCAACCATATCATTTCTCTCCGGCTCACCATGCACCAATACATCAAGCCCAATGCTTTCTTGTTTGGTTATACAATCATCTATATAAGATTTGATATAAGCTTCATAATCTTCTTGTGAAATTGTCCCTTGTTTATACTCTTTTCTTACATTCCTTAGGTCGTTTGTTTGAGGAAATGAACCTATAGTAGTAGTTGCCAAATCAGGATATTTTAGAGTTTCTCTTTGTATTTCTAGTCTTTTGCTTACTTCAAGTTCTCTTGCCCAAGAAGATATATTTTGTACTCTTGATTTAACGGCAAGATTATGTATTTTTGATGATGATTTTTTAGAGTCTATTGCTTTTTTGTTGTTTACTACAAATTCTTCTTCTTTTGTGTTTAATTTATCTTCAAAAAACAGTTTTGATAAAATTGCCACTTCATCTAGCTTTTCTACAGCAAAACTTAGCCCGTTTTTTAGCTCACTATCGAGTTTTTCTTCATATTTTAGAGTAAAAGGGGAGTGAAGTAAAGAACAACTACTGCTTATGACAACCCTTTTTTTATCTATTTTTTGAGATATTACTTGAAGTAGTTTTAGACTTTTTTGTAAGTCGTTTTTCCAAATATTTCTACCGTTTACTACACCAGCAAACAGTATCTTGTCGCTTTTTGCTATCAAATCTAAGCTTTGTAGATTTTTCTCACCTGCTACAAAGTCCAATCCAATAGCCCAAATAGGAGTGTTTACAAGTATTTTTGTAGCTTCGTTTGAGTGTTCAAAATATGTCGTTACTATTATCTTGATATTTGGTGATATATTTGCAAGTTTATCATAACAACTTTTCAAAAGTCCAAGTTCTGCACTTGTAGGCTCTTTTGCAAAATACGGCTCATCAAACTGCACTATCACTTCATCATCAAGACTTGAAATCTCACTCAAAAGCTCACTATAAATATCAACAACCTTTGCAAAATGCAAAAACTTATCACTTCCATCTGTAGTACTAAGTCCAAGAAAAGTCACTGCACCTATTAGGTTGATTTTGGTTTTAAGTCCTATTTCTTTGGCTTGTTTGTACTCTGATATTATCTTAGTGCTATCAAGTCTAAAGCTTTGGTTTTTGTGAAGTTCAGGCACTATATAGTGGTAGTTTGTATTAAACCATTTTGTCATTGCCATAGCAACACCGTCTTTATAGCCTCTAGCCATTGCAAAGTATTGTTCTGTCTTGTTTTGGATAGTTGCAAACCTTTGCGGTACACATCCTAATATCATGATAGTATCAAGCATACCGTCATAATATGAAAAATCATTTGAGCTAATAAGCTCAATCCCTGCATTTTTTTGGTATTCCCAATGTCTTATTTTTAGTTCATTTGCGGTTTTTTCAACTTCATCAAACTCACACCCTTTTGCCCAGAATTTCTCCAAAGCAAATTTTAACTCTCTTTTTTCCCCGATTCTAGGAAACCCGACTATGCTATTTTTTTGCATTATTTTATCCTTGTATTTAAATATTTTTGATAATACAAAGCCCAAATGGAATATAGTGTAAAAGGTAGAGGACTTTTTAGATTTTACTTTGTACCTTTTACCTAAAAGTAGGGTGGGTGTATTCCGCTTCTTCTGAAGCTAAAGCATTTAGAATGGCATTGGCATTTTTTGATTTTTTTGGATGCACAAAGTGCAAGTTTAGATTTTTTGTTGAAATAACAATTACAATGGCAAGGTTTTGAGCCTTGGAGATTTAAAAATAGACAAACAGTATCAGTAATAGGAGGTGGGTCTTCATCATCTTCGTCTTCATCATAAGTAGAAGTAGAGTATCCCAAAGATTTAGAAACCGTGCATACTTTATCTAGCATAACTTGTACACTATGAGCTTGAATAGAAGCTAAAGAAAAGTATCGTTTACCAAAACCGCGAGGAGACTTCAAAAAGGTTTACCTTTTTATAATATTTATTGGGATTTTATTGTAAAAAAGCTTTAAGTACAATATAAGCGATTAATTACTTTTTAGAACAGCTATTCTTACCGCAACTACAACCGTTACTTTTAAAAATTGATTTATAAATAAAATAAACTGCCCAAGCAAAAATAAGTCCTATAAAAATATTTTCAATCATCCACCCACCTTTGATATAAAATTTATTGCATATCATAAATTTATATCTAATATAGACTTCAAAAACTCTTAAATATAAATTATGATAATTACTATCAAATTAAGTTTAAATAAAGTTTTCTTTTGTTAATATTCCAATGATAGCGATTATCAAAATAAAAAGGAGAAGAAATGTTATCTCAAAATATGATAGACAAACTAAATGAACAGGTAAATTTGGAGATGTATTCATCAAATATTTATCTTGCTATGAGTGCTTGGTGTGCAAGTAAAGGTTTAGTAGGAAGTGCAAAGTTTCTAAAAGACCACTCAACAGAAGAGTTAAGTCATGCTTATAAGCTTTTTGACTATATAAATGAAACGGGAGCGTTGGCAAAGGTTGGTCAAATAGACGCACCTATTAGTGATTTTGTAGATATTAAAGATGTATTTCACAAAACTTATGAACATGAGTTAAAGGTATCAAAATCTATTTTTGAGCTTGTCGATGCAGCTTTAAATGAGAAAGATTATGCAACGTTTAATTTCTTGCAATGGTATGTAACGGAACAACACGAAGAAGAAAAACTTTTCAAAGATATTCTTGATAAGATAGATATTATCGGAATAGATGGAAGAGGGTTGTTTATGATAGATAGAGAAATAGGTAATTTGATTAAATAGGTAAATAATACAAAGGAGTTTCCATGTCAGCTTTAGGTTTTATAAAAGATATTGAGTATTTGGCAAGTTTTGATAAGTTTGGAGATAGTAAATCTCAAAGAAGATTGTTTTTGGAATTTTTCAATACGCAAGTTGAAAAAAGTTTGAAATTTTCAAAAAGTGAGGTTTGTGTCCTTAGTAAAATGCCTCTAAAGGATATATTCGTATCAAAAATATGCTCAATGCTAGGTATTGTAGCGGTACCGTATAGCAAAAAGCCAAAAAGCTTTATAAAAAATCTAAAGTTTGATGTGGAGATGAATACTTTTTTAGCTGATGTTAGTATCCCAAAAATATATATTAAAAATAGTATGAATTCAAAAAATGCTTTGAAGCTTATCAATTTGATAGGCGGTAAGATGCTTGATTTTAGACTTGATGCAGGGGATGCTTTTAGACAATATATATTAAACAAACTTTTAAAAGACCAAAAAACAAGATTTATAGAACATACACACAACTCTATAAGTATCATACCTACCCATGAAGAGCCATTGATGATATATCCATTTTGGGAGATGGTAGGCAAATCAAAACCTTTGATAGACGAGCATATCAAAAAAGCGGTTGATTGTATTAAACAGAGTGATTTCAAACAAGTTTATCTTGTATATCCGAAAAATGAAAATTTTGAAAAACATATAGAAGTAAAAATAAGAGAATTTGAAGAGAATATCTCCTGTAGCGGGTACACGGTCAAGGTTATACCGTACTCGTTACGATCAATTTTGAGATAAAATAGGAGAATTAAATGATACCTGTGTTTTTTACAAGCAGTACGGGAAATAGCGAAACTGCTGCAAAAAAAATAGCAAAAGAGTTGGGAAATGCTCAGGTTTTTGACCTGGCAAAGGTTGGAGTTGACGAAATCAAGAAGCATGATAAAATGATTATCGGAAGTTCTACATGGGGTGAGGGTGAGTTACAAGATGATTTTGAAGATATTTGGGATAGCTTTGCAAATATAGATTTTACAGGCAAAACCGTAGCACTGTTCGGTCTTGGAGATCAAGACGGTTATTCATATAATTACGTTGATGCAATGGGGCTTATATACAATCAAGTTGTACAAAACGGCGGATGTGTCGTGGGTAGTTATTATGACGGTGAGTATGAGTTTGAAGAATCTATATCATTTAAAGACGGAGTGTTTGTAGGGCTTGCTCTTGATGAAGACAATCAAAGTGATTTGACGGACGGTCGTATCAAAACATGGTGCGAGGAAATTAAAGGTAGTTTTTAAAGTACTTAGGGACTTAGGCAAAAAAGCTTAGAAGCTCAGTACCTAAGTACCTCAGAACTTTTTTAAGAATGGAGTTAAAATGTATAAAATGAAAAAAAGACAACAAGCAATAGAATATATGATTCTTATCGGTATGGCAATAAGTGTTTTGGTGGTTACGTATATGTTGAGTGAATTTATCTTTTTGTTTTCGCTTAATTATATCTCATAGTGATATTGGTTATCAATTTAAGTATTATCAAAGTATAGGTTTGTTAATATTACGTTAAACAAACGATAACAATTATCACTAAAAGGATTGAAATGGAAATTTTAAAAGATTATGTTGAGTATGCAGCTTTGGGACTTTTACTTATAATGAGTTTTGTATCTTTATCTTTGATTATAGAGAGATATTTTTTTTATAGAAAAGTTAATTTAAGACTTTTTAAAACCAAAAATGAGGTAGAAATAGGGCTTACAAACAATCTAGCAGCACTTTCTATAATAGGGTCTAATGCTCCTTATATAGGACTTTTGGGTACCGTTGGTGGTATTATGATAGTTTTTTATGATATGGGTATGCAGTCAAACATCGACCCAAATGTTATAGTAATAGGGCTTTCTATGGCGTTGAAAGTAACGGCTGTCGGGCTTCTTGTAGCGATACCTACTACGATGGTTTATAATATGTATCTTAGAAAAGTAGATACATTGATGGGAAAATGGGAAGATGAGGTCGCTTAAAAAAAATGACGGGATGAATGTAATCCCTTTTATAGATGTTTTGCTTGTTCTTTTGGCGATAGTTTTTGTAATATCAAACTTTATAGCACTTGGCAAAATAGAGATTAATTTACCGCAAGCATCAAATGTAAAGCAAATTGAAGAGCTAAAACATAATATAGTTATTTCAGAAAATAGAAAATTTTATATAGATGATATAGAAATATCCAAAGAAGAATTAAAAACAAAAATAGGGCAATTTAGCGTGGAAGATATAGTAACTATTACTTCAGACAAGCTATCTTTGTACGAAGATTTTATTTATGTTATAGATTTATTGAAAGAATACAATATTGATAAAGTTTCTATGGTGGTCAAAAAATGAAAGCAATAGGAAATAGTAAGAATTCTACAAAAATAATAGATTCGAATCATATTTTCAAAGGTAGTAGCGTAGTGGAAATAGTGCATAAAGGGGCTGTTTATGTGATGAGAATAACCAAAGACGGTAAGTTGATATTGACTAAGTAAAGGGGATGCAATGGCAACAAAAAGATTGACTCAAAAAAGTTATTTGGTATCATTTATGATACACAGTATCGTATTTTTCGGCTATTTGTGGTTTTTAAATACAAAAACAGATATACAAAAAGCAAGTGATACGGTATATCTAGAAATGAGTTTGAGTCAGTTTGCAGAGCCAACTCCACCGCCTCCTATCGTACAAGAAGTTACTCCTCCACCGCCGCCGGTAGTAAAACCAAAACCTATCATCAAAGATAAACCTATAATTCCTATAGAAAAAAAAGAAGAGATACAAAAGCCGGTGGAAAATACGGTTATAAGTGAACCGGTAGTGACGCAAGAAGTAACTAAACCGGTAAAACAAGCAGAAGTCGTACCTACACCTGCACAGCAACAACAAGCATTCGTACAAACTAATTTTACTATTATACGAGATATGGTACTAAAAAATCTTGTATATCCTAGTATGGCAAAAAGGATGGGACATACTGGAGTAGTAGAGCTTACTTTGGTAATAGATACAAACGGCAAACTTTTGAAGTATTTTGTATCAAACGGATCTGAATCAAAACTGCTTGATAAAGCAGCCTTGGAATCTGTAGCAAAAGTAGCAAGTGCAGAGTTTCCAAAACCACAAACAACATCAACAATAGTTCTTCCTGTTAGTTTTAGATTGAATTAATCTAAAACTAATTGAAAATCAATATCAAATTAAGTTGCATTTAAGGTATATATGTGTATTATTCCAATAATCGTTATCAATAATATAACTTTCTAGCCAGCAAATTACTCTTTGTTCTCCGAGTCATAGTAGCCAGCCAAAACAATCATTTCAATTTTAAGGATTTAAAAATGACAAAAGTTAAAGGTTTGGCTATTGCATTGTCTATTTGTTGTGCAAATGCTTTGTATGCTAATGAAAATAGTATAAAACTAAATGAAGTTACCGTTAGTTCAACTAATATGTACGAAACAGATATAAATGATATAAGTAAGGTTGTTTCTGTAATTGGTGAAGAAGAGATTAAAACAAAGTCACCTACAAGTATTTTAGAGGTTATAAAAGATTCTCCTGGGGTAAGTTTTTCAAGAGCTGGAGGCTTGGGTGGTCAGTTATCAATGAGAGGTTTTAATAGTAATGACTTAAAAATACCATTGCTACTTAATGGGGAGAGATTAAGAGGTAGAAGTACCTTGGAATATAATACTATTGACCCATCAAGAGTTGAAAAAATAGAAATCATAAGAGGTCCTGCAGCTGCTATTTACGGTTCTGAAGCTATGGCAGGTATGGTCAACATAGTCACTAAAAAAGTAAAACCGAATTTCTCCGAAGAATTTACTATGAAACCTATAGTACAAAATGTTTCATACGATAGCGTAAACAACGGATATGGGACTAGGGTAGAGGTTGAGGGTAGCGGTCAAGGGATTGATATGTTATTGGGTGCTAGTTATAAAACAGCAGGAGATTATGATACTCCCAAAGGCAAGGCACTTAACAGTGAATACGAAACAAAACATTTAGACGGAAGTTTGGGATATAGTTTTGATGATGATACAAGATTTGGTTTAAATTTTAAGTTATCTGATACCGAAACTCATCGTGCAGGTGGTCTAGGCAGTGCACCAGGTATGTATGCTGATTTGACTAAAAGAGTATATTTAAGTGAGCGACCTATAAAAGAGAGATATATAGGTATGACTTATGAAACAAAGCCTGATATTGAAGGTATAGCAAAAATTGATACTAGTGTGTATCGAAGAACTTTATGGACAGATGTTGTGACAACAACTTATCCAAATGCAACATCTAAAAGAGAGGTTCATAGATATGTACAAGGTCCACTGATGTATGGTGGTAAGATTGTTGCAATTAGTGACCCTATAAAGGATACTATTTTTACAGCTGGTGCTGATTTTTATCTTCAAGAATGGGAAGGTGCAGATCAAGAGATAAAAGGAACTGGTACGGTAGCAAGTGTTGCTAGAAAAAAAGTTGAGTCTGATAGTACACAAAACAATTTTGGAACATTTCTTTTGGCAGAACATTTACCCAATGAATGGCTTATATTATCTGCAAATGTAAGATATGATTATTACAAAACAGAAAATGATGCGGATGTAATAACTATACCTGCATTGACTCAAAAAATTCAAGAAAACAAAAGTAAAACTGATGATGTTGTGACATATGCTTTTGGTACGGTTATAAAACCAAAAGATTGGTTAAATTTTACTGCCAATTATTCTACTGCATATAGAACGCCAACAGTGAATGAAATGTTTGGATATGGTGTATATGGAACGGGGTATATATTACCAAATCCTGAAATCAAGTCTGAAAAAAGCAAAACTATAGATTTATCTGCAAGATTGATTTTTGAAGATTTATTAGCTAGTGCAACTGTGTATCAAAGTGACTATAAAGATATGATTAGTTGGGAAAATGTTAGTTATCTAGGTACAACTTCAAGACAAAGAATCAATATAGGAAAAGCTACGGTTGAAGGTTTGGAACTTGATTTAAAATATGCAATAAACAACAATTATACTTTAACTTGGAACGGTGCATTTACTAAAGGAACTGATACTACAACGGTGGATAAACCACTCAAATATATCGCACCTTTTGTGAGTAATTTAGGTTTGAGATATGACGGAGATTTATATTATGTATCAGGTAATGTAAAATATAGTAAAGCAAAAACAAGAATAGATACTACCGTGGAGAGAGAAACTGATGGATATGTAGTTTATGATGTATATGCTGGTGTTGAGCTTAAAAAGTTTTTACCTCAGTTTGATAAAACAACACTTAGACTCGGTATAGAAAATATTTTTGATAAAGCATATGTCGATGCAACAACTTATGAATCTATTACTTCATATCAATCTCTTTCAAACCCTTTACTTGAGCCAGGGAGAAACTTCAAAATTTCTCTAACAACAAGGTTTTAATTATGTTTAAAAAAGTGATATTGATATTGATGGTTAGTGTTTCTATATTGTTTTCAAGCGATATAGAGATAAAGGGGCAAGACGGTCATACAGTCGTTTTAAAAAAAACAGCACAAAGAGCATTGATTTTCCCAATGCCTTTTGCTTCTATGTATATTGCTATGGATAATGGCATAGAAAATATAGCAGGTGTTCATGGAAGTGCAAATAAAAATCTAAAAACTAGTTTTATGCTAAACGCTTATCCTGATATAAAAAACTTAAATACCGAGCTTGTTCAATCTGGCTTTACTCCAAATATTGAGCAAGTTTTAGCCCTAAAACCAGATGTGGTATTTCAGTGGGCTGATCAAGGTGAACATATCATAGAGCCTTTGAGAAAGCTAGGCATACCTGTAATTGGTGTTAAATATGGAACTCAAGAGTACTTAGAAGAGTGGATACGGATAATGGGTCAAACAACAGGCAATAATGACAAAGCAACGCAAATTCTAAAATGGCATGAAGAAAAAAAAGCATTGCTTAATTCCTTAACTTCAAAGAAACAGTATAAGCCCAAAATAGTATCTTTACAAACTTCTAAAGATAGGATTAAAATAGCAGGAAATGGAAGCTATGATAATTTTACTATAGAGTTAGCAGGTGGGATAAATCCAGCAAAAAATGATATACAAAGGTTTGCAGATATTTCCAAAGAACAACTTTTGAAATATAATCCTGACATTATCATTTTGGGTACTTTTGATTCCCATACGCCTGACGATTTTATGTCACAAGAGATATTCAAAAACTTAAACGCCGTAAAAAATAAGCAAGTGTATAAACTTCCAGTTGGTGGGTATAGATGGGGTGTTCCACATATTGAAATACCATTAACTTGGCTTTGGGTATATCAGTTGATAGATGGCAGTGAATCTATACATTTAACAAATGAGATGAAACAAACTTATAAATCACTTTACAATTACGATATTTCCGATGAAGAGATAAAGCAAATATTGAATTTGGATATTAATAAAAATACCAAAAATTATAATAAATTATTGGATTAAAAGTGGTGTCAGTAAATAGTAAAAAATTTTTGATGGGTGTTTTAATGTTTTGTACACCTATAGTTGCTATTTCTACTCTATTTTTTGGTAGATATGAGATGGATTATGTGAGTGTATTTAAGGAATTGTATAATTCATTGTTTGTTAGAGATTATGAAAAGTCCACAGAATTAATTATCCTTGAGACTATTAGGATTCCAAGGATGATTTTAGCGATGATTGTAGGTGCAGGGTTGGCTATGAGTGGTGCTGCGTTGCAAACTATTTTCAAAAACCCACTTGTAAGTCCACAGTTTTTAGGCTTTTCAGGTGGTGCTGCTTTTGGTGGAGCATTGGCTATATTCTTTGGATTGGGTACTATTTATTTGGTATCTAGTGCATTTTTCTTTGCACTTTTGGCGATAGTATTGGTATTTGTTTTGAGCGGTGCATATAAAAAAGCCTCAATTTTAACTGTGATTTTATCAGGTATAGTAATCACTGCATTTTTTGGTGCAGCTACATCTTTGCTTACTTTTTTTGCCGACCCATACTCAAATTTACCAGCGATTGTCTTTTGGCTTATGGGGAGCATTTCAAGTGCATCGTATGAAAAGATACTAATAGCATTTATTCCATTTTTGATAGGTGGGTATGCTTTATTTGCCGTTAGATGGAAATTAAATTTATTGGCTCTTAGTGATGAAGAAGCCAAATCTTTTGGGATTAATCCTGATTATTTACGATGGTTTGTTCTTATTAGTGTCGCATTGATAGTATCTAGTGGTGTGTCGGTTGTTGGTGAAGTTGGCTGGGTAGGACTTGTAGTACCTTATATAGCTAGAATTTTATTTGGTTCTGATTGTAGGTATCTTATACCTGCTTCTGCATTTTTAGGGGCTATGTTTTTAGTTGTTGTAGATACAGTGGCACGAAGTATGACAACTGTTGAGATACCTATTGGGATATTGACTGCATTTATAGGCTCTCCAATATTTTTTATTTTATTAAGAAAGTATATGAAAAAGGGCTTTGATGATAAAGATTAATAATTTAGGATTTTACTATAAAATAGATGAATGGCTTTTTAGGAATATAACTTTTGATATACATCAAGGTGATATCGTGAGTATTTTGGGCCCAAACGGTAGGGGTAAAACAACTTTCTTAAAATGTTTGACAGGTATTAATAAACCAAAATTAGGAAGTGTAGTATTGAATGGAAAAGCTGGATTTGTACCACAACTTTCTACACCGCCGTTTGGATTTAGTGTTTTGGATATTGTATTGATGGGTACTAGTAACTCCCATAGTATTTTTGAAACTATTAATGATGACAATATAGAAAATGCAAAGTATTCGCTACGAAGAGTAGGCATAGAACATTTAGCTGATAAAGATTTTGCCGATTTAAGCGGTGGACAAAAGCAAATGGCTTTAATAGCACGGGCGTTGTGTTATGGGAAAGATGTTTTGATATTGGATGAACCCTCAAGTGCATTGGATCTTGCAAATCAAAAAAAGCTTTTGGATTTGTTGAATGATATTTCAAGTGACGGTACAACCATTATTATGACTACACATTTTCCCAATCATGCACTTCGAGTTGCCCATAAAACTTTGATGTTATTTGGTGAAAGTGAATTTGTATTTGGCGATACAAAAGATGTGGTCAATGAGAACAATCTATCAAGACTTTTTAATACGCCGATTAAATGTGTTGATTATCAAATTAATGGATTGGCAGGAAGTTTTGCTATTCCACTTTAAAAAGGAGACATATAAGTGAAAAATGTGATTAAAGTTAAAAACGGTGATGATACTGTATCAATTAATTATGATTGTCTAAGACAATATCATCAAGATACAAATTATGCGATGTTAGCTATAACATTTAAGGGTTTGCAAGGTGCTATGAAAATATTTCCAAAAGGTATTCCCAAACGAAAAAAAATCAAGATATTATCTGCTCATCCTGGTACTGGCGTAAGAGATGCTTTAGAATTTATTACTAGAGCGGTGACAAATAATCAGTTTACATTAGATTGTACATTGCCTTATGCAAACTACAATCCACATAAGCAAATGGGATATTATTTTGAAATATCAGATGGAAATAATAGCGTCAAATTAACACTAAAGGAGGGGATATTGATGCCTGAGTTTTTTGAGTTTTTTGCAAAACTTCAAAATAATACAGCTACAAAAAAAGAGATAAGTAAATTTACCGATTTGAAACAATCGATAGAAAAAAAAGTGTTGAAAAAAAGTCCAGATAAAATTTTTGAATTTGAGGTGAAATAAATGGAAAAATTTATATTGTATATTACAAGTAAGGGTGGTTGTTCTGGAGGATTGTTGGGGCATAGTGAAACAACATCTTATATAGAGCCTGTTGGTATTTATGATTTTAGTGGTGAAGAGCTTAAAAACTATGATGTTTTTTTGATTGGAACTGATGTTGATCAAAGAATGTTACTAGAAAAAAAGAGATATTTAGATGAGTTTTTAGCTAACGGTAAAACTATAGTTTTCTGTGGTGCTTTGGCGTATCCATTTTTGGATGATGTAGGGCAATTTGTAAAAATGACTTATACTAGCTATAAAGACTATGAAATAAATCCTGTATCGGAACATCCTATATGGGAGGGAGTTAAGCCAAAAGATATGATGTATAGAAAAGGGGTGGCAGGATTTTATTCAAGAGGATATAACCCACCTCCACAAAATGCAAAAATAATCAATACTCTAGGAAGCGGTAAACATCCTATAGATTATGAATATACTACAAAAGACGGTGGTAGAGTTCTTGTTCATTGCGGTAATAACCTATGGCTTTTTATAAATGACGCAACAACTGCTTCAAAAATGGGAACTAATTTAATACAATGGTTAAAGGATACAAAATGAGTAGTAAAAAAATTGCTTTAATAGAAAGTGGTACATATTATCACTATTTTGCGATGAATGATGAAAGATTTGTAAAAGAGTTTGATGAAGTTATATATGCTCCAAATTTGGCTACAACATCTTTAGAGAGGTTTGATGTTGTAATAGTAGCCGATAGAAATCACCTAAAATTTTTGATTGAAAATAAAAATAAACTAAGTGATTTTGCAAAAAACGGTGGTACTTTGTGTGTACTTGGTGAAAATAGTGTAGAAAGATGGATTGAAGGGATTAATTATGTCCCGACAGATACAAACTTTTGGTGGTGGTTAGACCCAAATGACGACATAGGGTACAAACAACCTGATATAACCCATCCGTTTTTTGAGAATATGAAATTTCAAGAGTGCAAATGGCATTATCACGGTGTTTATGACCCTTCAAAAAATGCTGTAAGAATTATTGAAAGACTTGAAGAAAACGGTGGAGGAGCTATTTTGTACGAAGAAAGTTTCGGCAAAGGTAAACTTATAGTAACTACACTAGACCCATTTTTTCATACAGGAAGCAATTTTATGCCAAATGCAGGGAAGTTTCTTGCCGGGATTTTAGCTTGGGTTAAAAAGTAAAAGTAGTATATTAATGATAGCACCTTGTGTGCTATCACTGCGAATTAATACAATTAAAAAGAAATCAGCTAATATTATCCACGGTTTTAATATAATAAGATAAATATATTAATCAGGAGACCATAGTATGATTCAAAACCATATCGAGAATTTTTTTTTCATTGCAAGTATGAAAAAAATCTTAACACAAAAACACTTGCAGCATATGAGATAGATTTAAAGCAATTTATAAGCCACAAAGAAATATCCTCACTTGATATTTTAGATATAGATAAATTCGTATTAAAAAACTTCATCCAACATTTATACCAAATTGACTACAAACCAAAAACAATCAAACGAAAACTTGCTACACTAAAAGCTTTTTTTAACCATCTTGAATTTGAGGAAATTATAGCAATAAATCCGTTTAGAAAATTAAATGTATCCATCAAAGAGCCGAAAATGCTACCAAAAACTATTGAATTAAGAGAAATAAAAAAATTTCTCAAAGGACTTTATAAAATCAAAGAAAACTATCAAAAAAATGACACATATGGATATAAAGCATTGGTAAGAGATATAGTCGTAATTGAAATGTTGTTTAGTACCGGTATGAGAGTATCGGAACTTGCAAATTTATTAAAAACTAGTATCAATA
Organism: Epsilonproteobacteria bacterium UBA6211; assembly: GCA_002421845.1. Lineage (GTDB taxonomy): Bacteria > Campylobacterota > Campylobacteria > Campylobacterales > Arcobacteraceae > UBA6211. Next base: position 29,439 of record DISL01000077.1, read on the forward strand.
TCCAATCAGGGACTATCAAGCTTAACGGTAAAGGTTCAAAAGAGAGAATAATACAAATATGTGATAATGAGATAAAAAAGGCTTTGAAAGAATATACTATTTTATTCGCAGATGAACTATCTGAATCAAAATATTTCTTGATTAATAGATTTGGAAACAATTTTTCTGACCAATCAATACGTCATATGATATCCAAATACCAAAAAGTTTTCGGTATCCAAAAACATCTTACCCCTCATATGTTCCGCCACTCTTTTGCTACGCTACTTTTGGAAGAAGGTGTAGATATAAGGTATATACAAAATATGCTTGGTCATGCTTCCATATCAACTACCCAGATTTACACCCAAGTCAATATGAAACATCAAAAAAAACTACTGAATACAAAACACCCTAGAAGGCATTTTAATTTTTTGGAAGAATCATAAATAGACTATTTTAGTGAAGAAAGTATCCTATTGCCAATTATTGATAATAGGATATTAT
>DISL01000084.1 GCA_002421845.1 Epsilonproteobacteria bacterium UBA6211
GAGATAACGCGGAAGTCAGGAAATACAAAGATATAAACTTCCTAACAAAAAGAGATGATGAGATTTATAATATCGGTGTTGGATTATCGTATGAATACTCAAAACAAGCAACCATAGGATTAACATACAACTACACAAATCAAAACTCAAATCACGAACCGTTTGACTACGATAAACAAGTAGTTAAAACTTCTTTATACTACAACTTTTAACCCTTACTCGTATGCCTAAACACTCCGTCAAAATCTGACGGAGGCTCTTTGAGATAATGTTCGCATCTTTCTTTATATATTTCATATATTGCTTTGTTTGTTTTTTTAGGATTATTATCAAGTTCATCAAATATACGTAAAGCCTCTTCAAACTTACTTTGTTTGTATAATTCTATCGCATGATGATAGGTCTCTATCTCTTGTAAAAGTTCATCTTTGGACACTTCATACAAGCCAAGCTCATCTTTGTCAAAATCCACTACTTGCCAAATTTCAACAGGCTCCAACTTCCCTTTTACGGTCACCAAATCCAAAAATCTAAATATATAATCCCCTTTTAACTTTTCCTTTGTGAAATTTGATATATTTATCTTTGAATTATAATATTTACAAAGTGATTCAAGCCTTGAGCCAAGGTTTACAGGGTCACCTATAACGGTATAATCGCTTCTTCCACTACTTCCCATCTCACCCACTACGGCTTCACCGCTATTTATCCCCATACCTATATCTATAGGCTCTATGTTTTTTTCTTCACACATTTTATTCAAAGCTTCAAATCTTACATCGTCTTTTACTTTTGTATTCAAATCTTTTAGTGCATATAACTGCTCCAAAGCAGACACTACAGCTTTATCTTGATGGTCTTGAACATCTGCAGGAGCATTCCAATATGCCATGATAGCATCACCTATAAACTTATCTATAGTTCCATGATTTTTGATGATAATATCACTCATCGGAGTCATATATTCATTTAGAAATTCAATCAATACTTTTGGGTCATGCAAGGCCTCTGAAATATTAGTAAAATTTCTCAAATCAGAAAAGAATATAGTAATCTCTTTTGCCTTACCCCCTAGTACATCACCGTCACTAGATAGTATATCTTCCATAACGGCAGGGCTTACTTTACTCGCAAACTTTGATTTTATAAGTTTTGAAGATTTTTCAATATAAAAGTTATTGATAAGAATTACAACCAATGCACTACTTACTATTGATACAACAGGCATCAAAATACTAAGAACCACCCCTTCATCAAAAAACATAGTATATAAGAAATACCAATCTACAACAATAATAGCCGTTAATATCAAAGGAACAAGTAAAATAGGTAAATATGCCAAAACAAATATACTCAACATAACTATCACAAAAATATGAACAAGATTAGCCCCGTCAGCCCAAGACGGCTTAGATATAAAATCTCCTACCAAAACATTATCTATAAGGTTGGCATGTACCTCAACCCCTGGGAAAACAGATTCAAAAGGTGTAGCCCTAAGGTCAAGTAACCCTGCAGCACTAGTACCTATCAAAACAATCTTACCGTCTATATCTTCAGGTTTAAAATTGTTATTCAAAATATCGACTGCACTAATATATTTAAAAGTTTTTTCTTTTCCTCTGAAATTAACCAAAGCTCTCCCAAACATATCCGTAGGTATTTTATATTCCCCTACGCTGACACTTTCCACACCTATATCACCGTAATCTACGTAAATCTTCTTTTCACCCGTTATTACACGTATTATCTCCAAAGCAAGTGAAGGATAGAGCATATCATCATATTTTATGACCAAAGGTACACTTCTTATTATCCCTGAATCATCGGGTATATTATTGAAAAATCCGCTAGAATATCCATTATCGCTTAGCTGATTTATATTGAGTATCGTACCGTGACCTTTGATTAAAAAATCATTATTTTCATCTACACCGCGTTGGATTATTATTGATTGTACTTTAGGTGCATCAAATGTCAGTGCTTTTGATTTTTCCAGTTCAAACTGATAGCCTAAAATTGTAGGAGTTTGAGACACCACATAAGCCAATATCTCATCATAATTGGGTACATCTTTTGACTCAAGCCCAAGTTTATCAAACACATAATTTGGAGAACTTCTATCATTTTCCGCAAAAACAATATCAAGACCTATAATCCCAACATTCGCATTTGTAAGCTTAACAAGCAAATCTGCAAATACATCCCTAGACCAAGGCCACTGCCCTACTTCTTTGAGTGATTTATTATCTAAGTCAACTATTACTACATTGTCGCTTTGCGGTATTTCACCACGAAAAACAAACATATAATCCCTCAAACTACTATCAACCGAATTGATTGTCGCAGGAGAAAATATATAAACAAAAGTTAGAAAAATAGATAGTAAAAAAGCAGAGATTAAATATGTATAAATATATTGTAATCTCTTTTTCATAATTAGTTGTTTACTTTGTGGTGTTTTAAGAAATCAACCACATCAAACATCATTTGATACTGATTGTTTTTAATAGGAGGCATATGAGCTATGTCGAAAAATCCGGCATCACTTAACTCTTTTGACCTATATTTAGGCTTTAGCTTCATATCTTTATCCAAAAACTTATCAATACTTTTTATATTATGAGCATTGACAAGCCAAATACCCACATCTTTTCTATCATTTTCTTGGTCAAAATAATCTTCAAAAAAGTCATATTCTACCAAAATACCTGACTCTTCATAAAACTCACGTCTAGCACACTCCTGAGGTCTCTCTTTTGAGTTCATGGTACCTTTTAAGAATCCCCATTTATACCTACTGTCACTTGCTTTACATAAAAAAATATAAACCTGACCGTCTTGTATCCAATAAGGAGCTATTCCATACGATTGAACATTAGCCACAACAAAGTCCTCCTTATTATATTATGATGGTATTGATTTTTTATAATATACAATATAAACACATAAAGCAAATACTACAAGAGGAACTATAAGTGCAAACTCAGGCAAAATCACACTCCCTATTGCAAATTTGTAAAGTAAGAAGAACCCTCCCCATATAAAAAGAGTACTAAATATAGTCACACTTGCATATATTCTTGATTCAAAAAACCTGTTGTTTAAAGATATAAATATATAATATAAAAATATCAATGGGATTACAAAAAAAGGAACTATTGTCTGATTATAAATAATAGCCCTTATTTTATCGGTTTTTACACCTTGTGCACCCATGACAAAAAAAGCATCCACGGCATCTATAATAGAATAATTTGCATTATCCGTATATACGTTATCCAAAATTTTCGGTTTAAATCCATCCAAAGTATAAATAAACTTTTCACTAGTAAGTTCCAATTTACCGTTATCAAAAGCAGGATTTATAGGTTTTGAAGTAATTACCGCATCTTCAACATACCATCTATTGTCTTGGAAGTATGCTTTATTTGCTGAGATTGTTTTTATTAAATCTCTATTTGCAACTTCAAATATCTCTATACCTTCAGCTCTTTGTTCCAACGGATAAAGCTTTTTAAAGTAAACATACGCATCATTATATTTTACGAAAATATCCTCTTTCAAAGAGCTAAAATACTCACCGTCAAGGATTTGCTTTTTCTTCTCATATGCATACGCCAACGGTGTAGTCTGTAAAGCAAGTAAAATCAATAAAGCAGTAAGATTAACAAATATAACAGGTATAAAAAGTTTTCTTTTTGACGAACCAAGAGAATATATACTTACAAGTTCATTGTTTTTTATCATAACGATAAGCAACACTATCCACGCAAATACCAAAGATAAAGGCAAAGCTATAGTCAAAGTAAAAATGGCATTATAAAATACATATAAAGCGGTAAGATTTGCAGAATCAGGGATTGAGCCTAAATTTTGAATAAATTCAAATGTGATAAAAAACAATTCCAAAGATAATAATATAACGAAAAATAATTTTAAATATTTAACTAAAACATATCTACTTAAAATTGACAATAAACAACCTTTTAAAGTTTAATTGTATATTTTGACTGAACTATAGACAACGGTGTTGTTTTCAAGGCATCTATTGCTTCAATACACTTAGATATTATACTCTTTAAATGATAAAATTGTTCTTTAGAAAAATCACTTAGCACGTAATTAGCCACATCTTCTTTATTTTCAGGTTTGCCTATACCTATACGAACTCTAATATACTCTTTTCCTATATGAGAATCTATAGACCTAAGACCGTTATGTCCGCCATGTCCACCGCCTATTTTAAACTTTACCGTTCCAAAAGGTAAATCAAGGTCATCGTGAACAACTATCACATTTGATGTTTCAACATCAAAATATTTTTTTATTACGACTACACTATCGCCCGAAAGATTCATAAAAGTTTGAGGTTTTACATAGATATTATCACCTGCTTTATAAACAAGTGCTTTGAAGTTTGATTTATTTATTGAAGTTGTTTGTAGGTTTTTGATTATCTCATCGATAACCATAAAACCTACATTATGTCTGGTATTTGAGTATTTATCCCCAGGATTACCAAGCCCTACTATTAGATGCATTATTTAGCTTTAATTACACCAACAACAGGTACTCTTGGATCTAAGAAACATTGTACACCTGTTGGGAATACTAAATCTCTTACAAGGATATTATCACCTGTATCCAAATCATCTATTTTCAAATGGAAACTTTTTGGTAAGTTTTCAATACAAGCCTTAACAGGAACTCTTTTCTTATGGAAAACGAAAAGACCTTTATTTTTAAGACCTTTTGGAGTACCTTCTACAGTTACAGGAACTTTATAAGTTGTTCTTACGCCGTTTTGAGCTACCATTAAGTCAACATGTAACAAATCATTTGTTACAGGATCTCTTTGATACTCGTTAATTACAACGCTTAACGTCTTTTCACCAACTTTTACATCAAACGCCAAACTATTTTTAGTTTTAACAGCTTTGATAAAGTCATTTCTCTTAAATGCTGCATTTATGTTTTCTAAACCTTTTCCATAAATGTTTGCAATTAGATAACCATCTTGTCTTAAAGCTTTTGTAGAGCTTTTTGCAATACTATCTCTAATTATTCCTTCTAACATGTTTTCACCTTTGTTTTTTATACACTTTTTTGTAAAGTGGCGAATTATACCTAAATAAATCTAAAAATAAATTTAAACTAACAAATCTTTTTCTTAACTCAAATAAACTACTTATTTTTATAATACTTTTGATAAAATATCTCCAAATAAAAAATAGAGGTCAAAATATGTTTAATAAAATTCTTCTTTCATTAGTCTTACTATGTAGTATAGGATTTGCAAGTCTAAAGCAACAAACCACTACTTTACAAAACGTATCAAACGATAGTGCAACAATCAACATAGGAAATCTAACAATAGGTCAAACAGGTGTGATAATACATAACTTTGATGAGAGTAAATCTATTATAATAGCTGATTTTGAGGTAGTTTCCACATCTCCACAAAACTCAAAAGTAAAATTCGAGTATAAAAACTTTGAAAACAAAGTAGCTATTCCAACGCCTAATATAACAGTAAAAAACGGTGATACTGCTATTTTAAATCATATGTACAACACCTCTATTTTAATAGCTCCAAACTACGAATCATTTAGTTTAGTTCAAAAAAACTTCTTATCACAAAACTTTATACATAGTGATATTTTCGGTGCATATTTAAAAAGCATAGGTCAGCCTGTACCGTCAAAAGAGGAATTTAGAGAGTTTTGCAACATCAACAATATAGGTACTATATTTTTTGTAATAGATTCTCGTGTATATGTGGTTGATTCTAAAACTTTTGTCGTGTTAGAAGAATATAAAGTAAAAAAAGAGACATCTGAAGAAAACATGACACCTTTTTATACAAATATTGAAGATATTAAACTAGGTATTTTAAATTTCGGTGATAGTTCGATAGGGAGCTATACAAACTATTATTCACAACTTATAGGGATATAAAAATGTTAGATACAACTCATATAAATCATCTAAAATCAATAGTAGGTGAAGAGAATGTAAAAAGTGACAAAGCTCATCTAATAGCTTATTGCTACGATGCAACTAAAAGCAGATTTGAGCCTGATGCAGTCGTATTTCCACGACATGAAGAAGATGTAAGCAATATATTAAAATACTGTAATGAACATAAAATCGTTATTGTTCCTAGAGGTGCAGGAAGTGGCTTTACGGGTGGTGCTTTACCTGCAAACGGTGGTATTATACTAGCACTTGAACGACACATGAACAAGCTTCTTGAAATAGATATGCAAAATATGGTAGCAGTAGTTCAACCGGGTCTTGTAAATATGGACTTGCAAAAAGCGGTAGAAGAAGTTGGACTTTTTTATCCACCGGACCCTGCAAGTGAAAACTACTCTACATTAGGCGGAAACGTAAGTGAAAATGCCGGTGGTATGAGAGCTGCAAAATACGGCATTACAAAAGATTATGTTATGGCATTACGTGCAGTTTTACCAAACGGTGAAATAATACGTGCTGGAAAAAGAACCATAAAAGATGTTGCGGGATATAATATTGCAGGTATTTTGATAGCAAGTGAAGGGACATTGGCCGTTATTACTGAAATTACTCTCAAACTTATCCCAAAACCGAAAATGACAAAAACTGCAATGGGAGTTTTTCCTACGGTAAAAGATGCTATGAATGCGGTATATAAAACTATGGCAAGCGGTGTTACTCCTGTTGCTATGGAGTTTTTGGATAATATGACTATACGTGCCGTTGAACAAAAGTTCTCAAAAGGTTTACCTATAGAAGCAGGTGCCATTTTGGTTACCGATGTTGACGGCAACTCCGAAGCAGACCTTGATGAACAATTAGGAATAATAGAGACCAAATTCAAAGAAAACGGTTGTAGTGAATTTAAAATAGCACGTGACAAAACCGAATCTGCAAATCTATGGTTTGCAAGACGTAATGCAAGTCCTTCACTGGCAGTTTACGGAAGTAAAAAACTAAATGAAGATATTACCGTGCCAAGAAGTAAACTACCTGAACTTCTTGATAAAATTGCTGTTGTAAGTCAAAAATACGGTCTTAAAGTACCGTGTTTTGGACATACAGGTGATGGTAACGTACACACAAACGTAATGTGTGACGGTAACGACCCACATTCAGTTGAGCTAGGTCATCAAGCAATAGAAGAGATATTCCAAATCACTGTTGATATGGGTGGAACACTAAGCGGTGAACACGGCATAGGTCTAGCTAAAGCACCTTTTATGCATATGGCATTTAGTGATTCAGAAATGGAACTTTTTAGAAGCATAAAAAAAGCCTTCGATCCAAACAATATACTAAATCCAAACAAAATGGGATTATAAAAAAGTGGATAAACTTAAATATCTTATAAAAAAGATATATGAGTTTATCGACGACGATACCCCTTACTATGCTGCAAGTTTAAGCTTTTTTACTATCTTTTCCCTTTTACCTATACTTGCACTTCTTATTTGGTTTGTATCATCACTTGAAATCTTACGGGAAAATAGTGATTTATTTTTGAAATATTTTTTAGATTTAATAAACCCTGCACATTCTCAAAAAATAGATACTTTTGTTAATAAATTTTTAGACAAATCAGACTCATTGGGTACGATAGGTTTAATTTATTTGGTATTCGTATTTGTGATGTTTTTTAGGGATTATGAGTATATAGTAAATAAAATCCACAACGTCAAAAGTAAACCGTTTTACAAATCTATTTTTGTATATTTCATACTTTTATTAGCGGTACCTACCATGTTTGGTCTATTTCTTTATACAATCTCTTTTACTAGCGATACCATAACCACTCAGGTACTAACGTTTGTATTTTTGTGGTTTTTATTTTTGATTATCTTTAAAATATCAATTAATAGAGATGTATCGACTACAGCCCTATTCTCTTCATCTTTTATAACACTTACCGTACTAACTATCACAAAAAATATTTTTATTCAATATGTTTTAATAAGTAAAACTTACGTAACCCTTTACGGCTCTTTGAGTGTAATATTATTCTTTTTTCTTTGGATTTATATTTCGTGGAACATATATCTTTATGGTATGAAGCTGTGTCATACCATAAATACTAAAGAGATACATAGAGTTTAGAGTTCATAAGTCGTGAATCGTGAATTGTTAAGAAAGTACTACTCACGACTCACAACTCACGATTCTATGAAAACCACTTCTTAACTTTATCAAACATACTATCAAATATTGATTCATGAGGCTTTGATTCTATACCGAAACTCTCTTGAAGTTTTTCCAAAAGCTCTTCTTGCTCATCATTAAGTGATGTCGGGTATTTTATATTTATCTGTACTATCAAGTCACCTTTTCCGTAACCCTGAACAGATTTCACACCCTCACCTTTAAATCTAAACTGCTCTTTATCTTTTGTACCTTTAGGAATTTTTAGTTCAAGCTCACCTCTAAGGCTAGGTATCGTTATAGTACTACCGAGTGCAACTTGAGTAAAGAACAACGGCACTTCTATATAAATGTCATTATCATATCTTACAAAGTGTTTATCCTCTTTTACTTTTATCTGAACGTATAAATCACCTCTTGTTCCATCAGGTGCAATATTACCTTTGCCGGAAACTCTCATTCTGTTACCGTTATCTATACCTTCAGGGATATTTATCTCAAAAGTATCTTCAACCTCTTCATACCCTCTACCGTGACATTTAGTACATTTTGAGCCTACTTGTTCACCGCTTCCGCTACAATGAGGACAAGTTTGAGCAAAGGTCATAAACCCTTGTCTCATATGTATCTGCCCTCTTCCGCCACAATGAGGACACGTGAAGAGTTTGCCCTCTTTTGCCCCTGTACCTTTACAGCTATCACAAGCTTTTTTGTATTTGTAATTTATCGTTTTTTTACATCCAAATACCGCTTCATTAAACTCTACCGTAATGTTTATTGCATTATCTATATTATAAGCGTACTGTTTTTTCTTTCTCGAAGAAAAACCTCCGCCACCGCCGAAAGCAGAACCAAACATCTCTTCAAAAATAGAGCCGAGGTCATCAAAACCTCCGCCACCGCCTCTACTAAATCCACCGTGTCCTTGAATACCTGCTTTACCGTATCTATCATAAAGAGCTCTTTTTTCATCATCACTAAGCACCTGATAAGCTTCATTTATCGCTTTGAATTTTTCTTCAGATTCTTTATCTCCTGGATTTTTATCCGGATGATATTGCATAGCCAGTCTTCTATACGCTTTTTTGATTACTTGTTTGTCTGCTGTTTTTTCTACTTCTAATATTTCATAATAGTCCATTTCTATCAAAACAATTCTCCGTAACCTAAATTTTTTATTTATATGATTTTTTGTAAGGCAAGATTATATCAAAAATTTGTTATAATAACCCTTATGAAATACAATTTATCAAAATTTGAAAATTTAGTACAAACATTTGAAAGTCTTCCCACAATAGGTAAAAAAACAGCGGAACGCCTTGCCTATCATATAGCAATAAGCGACCCATTCTTGGGCAAAAAACTCTCGTTTGCCATAGAAAATGCTATAAAACACGTAAGAAAGTGTACAAATTGCGGTTTTCTTTGTGAAGATGAATTATGCAATATTTGCTTGGATGAATCAAGAGACAATGTCATACTTTGTATTGTCCAAAATCCAAAAGATATATTTGCCATAGAAGAATCAAGTAGCTTTAACGGTAAATATTTTGTACTGGAAGAATTAAACAATGACAATATTACTGCACTAAAAAATATTGTAACCTCACATAATGTACAAGAAGTTATTTTTGCTATAACTCCATCTTTGGCAAACGAAGCTTTTATTTTGTATATCGAAGATAAGCTAAGCAATAATAATATAAAATTTACAAAAATTGCTCAAGGTGTACCTACGGGAGTCAGCTTAGAAAATGTTGATTTGTTATCTTTGGCTAAATCTATAGAAATAAGGGTTAAAGCTTGAATACGAATAGAATAGTATGTCAAAAATGTATCCACTATTTTGTGACGTGGGAACCTTCAAAACCTCACGGTTGTAAAGCATACGGTTTTAAATCAAAAACTATACCGTCAATGGTCGTAAAACAAAGTAGCGGATATGATTGTTCGTTTTATGAATTAAAAAGTAAATAAAAGGTATCATACAGATACTTTTTACGTTTAAGGCTTGATATGATAAAAATAATACAAGATAAAGTTGAAGTACTAACAAAAGGCAAACCTGAGATTATGAAACTGTGGCTTGATGATAAGGAAGTAGTTTCAATACTCGATAATCATCACATAAATCACGGTTTTTTTATAAAAAATTATGCCGTTGAAATACTTGAATACTATATCGGTGTAATAACCGGAGAAAAAAACATAGGTGATTGCCCTGTAATTACAAAGCTTATTAGTTATCTAAAAGGTAAAAATATCAAAGCTTCAGAATTGTTCTTTATTTGTAATGGATTTAAAAAAGCAGTTATCAATTATTTTTATCAAATAAATTTAAATAATAAAGAAATTTTAGATTCAATAGAGTATATTTTTGACCAAAATTTCGCAGGTGTATTGCAAAAATATTCACAAAGCATAGATGATGTAGAGGTAAAACTTGATAAATCTTTGAGTATAGTGGATAAATATATAATTATGTCAAGTACCGATGAAAAAGGTATTATTCTTTATGCTTCAGAAGCATTTTGTAATATCAGCGGATATACGAAAAAAGAGCTTCTAGGTAGCCCACACAATATAGTAAGACACCCTGATATGTCGAAAAATCTATTTGAAAACATGTGGAACACGATTCAAAGCGGAAAAGTGTGGCACGGTGAAATAAAAAATATGAAAAAAAACGGTGAAGCCTATTGGGTAGATGCTACCATAGAGCCACGATTCGATATAAATGGGCGAATAATAGGTTATGACGCCATAAGACAGGATATTACATCCAAAAAACTAGTGCAAGAACAACAATCCGTCTTGATAGAACAATCAAAAAGTGCTGCTATGGGAGAGATGATTTCTATGATTGCCCATCAATGGCGTCAACCTCTTCAAGCGGTATCCATTTTAGTTCAAAAATTATCGGTTACCAAAATGCTTGAAGGCGATATAAGTGATGAGCTACTAGACCAAGTGGTAGATGATGTGGCTAAACAACTTGATTATATGTCCAAAACCATAGATGATTTTAGAGATTTCTTTAGACCTGATAAGGCAAAAGAGTTTATCAAAGTTTCATTGCTTATCGAAAAAGCAAAAGATTTCTTACAATATATGATGAAAACAGATAGTATTGCATTTAAAGTTGAAGCTTTAAGCGAAGACGTAAATGTGGCAATACATATCAACGAAGTAATACAAGTGTTGATAAATATCATCAAAAATGCAAGAGATGCAATGATGATTAACAATACGGACAATAGAAAAATAAACGTCAGATACTACACAAAAGATAAAAATTGTATTATCGAAATAGAAGATAATGCCGGTGGTATTCCAGACAATATCAAAAACAAAATTTTTGACCCTTATTTTTCGACCAAAACAAACAAAAACGGCACAGGACTTGGACTATATATGTGTAAAACTATTATTGAACAACATTCAAACGGTAAAATATACGTAGATAATACTGCTAACGGTGCTAAATTTACTATTGAGTTACCACTTTAAAGGAGAATAAATTGTTATATGAAGAATTGAAAGTAATTAGTAAAAAATTAGGATTTAATACTATTGATGAATTTGGAACATACATAGGAGTAACACCTGCCGATGTGTTGAGATGGCAAGAAACAGACGAAGTTCCATATACGGTATCGCTCATAATTCATCTTTTAAAAGGTGAGAAAAAACTCCCTTTTGACTCAAATTTAGATAATTTAGTAGAAGAGTGCCTACCTTTAGCAAAACTTCTTGATGAAGCATCAAGTTTCCCGCATAAACTTGAAGAGATGTTTTTATTACAAAAACAGCTCAATGATTCAACAAACGGCAAAAACTGGGAATTAGGTATAAACAAATTTGACAAAGAGATAAATTGGCTTAGATGTATCCATATGGAAGTAGCTGAACTTATAGAATCCACTCCATGGAAACACTGGAAAAATATAAAAGCAGAACCTGATTTGGACAATATTCATATAGAACTTGTAGATATTTGGCACTTTTTGATGAGTTTTTTATTACAAGAAACAAACGTACCAAAAGCCGTTTCACTTGTAAATACCCATTGTATATACGAAGCAATGAGCGAAATAGATATGAAACTCGTTGTAAAAGAGGCTGAAAAGCTATCATACATATCACTTGCTATAGACACAGGTAATATGCCTATATTTAGCGGTATAGAGAGATTTATAGACCAGTTTTTTAGATGTTGTAAACTAAGTGGGCTAAGTTTTACTTGGTTACAAAAGCTTTATATCGGTAAAAACTGCCTAAATCAGTTTAGACAAGACAACGGATACAAAGAGGGTCTATACAAAAAGATTTGGGACGGTAAAGAAGACAATGTTGTCTTAATAGAAATCTTAAATTCTATTGAAGATGCAAATTTTAAAAATGTTTATGAGAGATTACAAAGTGCTTATAAGGCATAATTCAAGTCGTAAATTTTAAATCTATCAAATATAAAAAGGGATATTATGAAAATATTATTAATTAAAGATGTTAAGAGTTTAGGTAAAACAGGTGAGATAAAAGAGGTAAAAGACGGCTACGGTCAAAATTTCTTAATAGCTAAAGGTTTTGCAAAAAGAGCAACTCCTGAAGTTATAGAAGAGTGGAAAAAAGAACAAGCCGAAATTGCAAAAAGATTACAAGAAGAGATAGACGAAGCAAAAGCAACAGCTAAGAAATTTGAAAATATCGTAGTTAAAATTACACATAAAATAGGTGCAAACGGTGCGTTATTCGGTAGTGTAACAAAAGATGAGATAGCAGATGAACTAAAAAAACAACACGGTCTAGATATAGATAAAAAAGAGTTCAATATCAAAACTGCTATCAAATCTACAGGTTTACATGAAGTTGACGTAAAACTAGGTCACGCAATACACGGAACACTAAAAGTTGAGATTATAGGAGCTTAATGTGTTTGATGCAACAACCATATTAGCTTACAGAACTGACGACTTAGCGGTAATCGGAGGTGACGGTCAAGTTACTTTCGGTAATACCGTACTAAAAAACAATGCAGTAAAAATCAGAAAACTATACAAAGACCAAATTTTAGCAGGTTTTGCAGGAAGCACTGCCGATGCCTTTAACCTTTTTGAGATGTTTGAAGGTCACCTTGAAACAAAAAAAGGTGACTTACTTAAATCTGTAGTAGAGTTTAGTAAAGCATGGAGAAAAGATAAGGTTCTAAGAAGATTAGAAGCTATGATGATAGTTTTAAATAGAGAAAATATTTTTATACTAAGCGGTAACGGCGATGTAGTTGAGCCTGAAGACGGCAAAATAGCAGCTATCGGAAGCGGTGGAAATTATGCACTAAGTAGTGCCAAAGCACTAGACAAACACGCCAAACTATCTCCAGAAGATCTTGTAAAAGAATCCCTAATGATAGCAGGGGAACTTTGTATTTACACAAACCAAAATATAAGACTATTGACAATATAAATCAAGAGTCGTTAATCGTGAGTCGTGAGTAGCATTTCTATTCACAACTTACGACTTACGATTCACGAATAAAAACGGAGTTTTTTAACATGAATATGACACCAAGAGAAATTGTAAAATATTTAGATGACTATATTATAGGTCAACATGATGCAAAAAAAACTATAGCATTGGCTCTAAGAAGCAGATATAGAAGAATGAGTCTAACAAATGAACTTCAAGAAGAAATTACACCTAAAAATATCCTAATGATAGGAAGTACTGGAGTAGGTAAAACAGAAATCGCAAGACGTTTGGCAAAGATGATGAATCTACCTTTTGTAAAAGTTGAAGCAAGTAAATATACGGAAGTTGGTTTTGTAGGTCGTGATGTTGAATCTATGGTAAGAGATTTGGTTTTTGAATCAATAAATCTAGTAACAAAAGAATACGAAGAAAAAATAGAAGACCAAATAACCAACGAAGTAAATAGAGTAATAATAGAAAAACTAGTCCCTCCATTACCGCAAGGTGCAACAGAACATGCCAAAGAGTCATTTATAACTACATTTAATAAAATGGAAGCGAAGCTTTTAAACGGTGAACTTGATGATAAAAAAATAGAAATTGAAGTATCAAAAAAAGCAAGTGTAGAGATAATAGATAGCAATCTTCCCCTTGATATGAGTGCGGTTCAAGAGTCACTAAACAAAATGTTAGGCGGACTAAACAAAGACAAAATCAAAAAAGAGGTCACCATAAAAGATGCTAAGACTATTCTTAGAAGTGAAGTAAGCGATAGACTACTTGATAAAGAATCACTGAAAATTGAAGCACTTAAACGTGCCCAAAACGGCGGTATTATTTTTATTGATGAGATAGATAAAATCGCTTCAAGTTCAGACGGCAGAAAGTCAGACCCAAGTAAAGAGGGTGTTCAAAGGGATTTATTACCTATAGTTGAAGGAAGTACGGTAAATACAAAGTTTGGTCAAGTAAAAACAGACCATGTACTTTTTATAGCTGCAGGAGCATTTCATGTAAGCAAACCAAGTGACTTACTACCTGAACTCCAAGGTAGATTTCCACTTCGTGTAGAGCTACAACCTCTTGATGAAGAAGCACTGTACAAAATACTGACAAGTACCAAAAACTCACTACTTAGACAATATCAAGCACTTCTTGGCGTAGAGGGTGTAGAACTTGAATTTAATGACGAATCTATAAAAGCACTAGCAAAATTTTGTCTAAATGCAAATGAAAAAGCAGAGGATATAGGGGCTAGAAGACTTCATACTGTTTTGGAAAAGGTACTAGAAGATATAAGTTTTGATGCAGATATGCACAAAGGTGAGAAAATAATAGTCACAAAAGAACTTGTTGAAGAAAAACTAGGCAGTATAGTAGAAAGTGAAGATATGACGAGATACATACTTTAGGTGATAGTGAAGATTAACAACTAAAACCTATTTTAAGCAATTAATCGTTATAATCAAAAAAAATTATTTGGAGCTTCCAATGAACATAGTAACATTTGGCGAAATAGATGACAAATACATAGACCCTAAACACAAAGTTGTACATTTTCAAAGCGGTTGTGACGATAAAGTTGCTGATGTTGCCGTTATAGATATAAATACTATTTTTGACTATGAAGAAAATAAATCTCACGCTTGTAAGGATAAATACGTATCTGTTGCTATTATAGATGATGATAGCGATTATGATGCATTCAAAAACTTCGGTATTGATGCTTGGATTCAAAGAGATGAACTTGCTGAACTTAATAGTTTATTGAATTTAATTGAAAAAAGGTTTTTATCATAATTATCGATACCCATTGCCATTTAGATCATTGCGACTATTATAATGATCTTGACGAAGTTATCAAACGCTCCTTTGAAGCAGGTGTGGAAAAAATTATTATTCCTGCCGCTTCTTTGGAAGACCTTCCAAGAGCCGTACAAATATCACAAACTTATGAGAATGTTTACTTTAGTGTAGGCATCCATCCTTACGATATAAAATCATTTGATATTGATGAACTAACCAAATATATATCCCATCCAAAGTGTATAGCAGTAGGTGAATGTGGACTTGACTACTATAGACTAGAAGGTAGCGAAGAAGAACAACTAGCCGAAAAACAACTCCAAGCAGAAGTTTTTATAAAGCAAATCGAACTCTCCAAGGAGTATAAAAAACCTTTGATTGTTCACATCAGAGATGCTAGTAACGACTCATTGGAATTATTAAAACAATATGCTTCCGATGAATTAGGCGGTGTTTTACACTGTTACAATGCCGATTCTCAACTTCTTGTACTAGCTAAAAAAAACTTTTATTTCGGTATAGGAGGAGTTCTTACTTTTAAAAATGCAAGAAAACTTATAGAGGTATTACCGAAAATTCCACTAGATAAACTACTACTCGAAACAGATGCACCATACCTTACTCCTCACCCATTTAGAGGAACAAGAAACGAACCTGCATATACGAAATTAGTATGCGATAAAGTTGCAGAAATCTTAAATATGTCTAGCCAAGAGGTCGAAAATTTAACTACAAAAAATGCAAATAAACTTTTTAAGTTTTAAAACGATATAATATCTGTTACTTTTAACTTAATATTTTAGAGGTTGTTTTGCGTTTTTTATTAGTACTATTTCTCTTCACTTACTCTTTGTTTGGAACTCTTATCAATTTAAGCGATAATACCCAAGACGATTTAAATATACTATATGAAATGGATATTGAACCTGACTTTATTACTGATTTAGAATTACAAAAATTATACTACAATTTCACACTTAAAAGTAAAGACTACTTTATAGACAGCTACAATAACTCACTTATGATTATACCTACTATCAAGTCATTATTAGCAAAAGAAAATGTACCTGCTACTATGCTATTTTTGGGTATGGCAGAATCAAATTTTGATATGAGAACAAAATCGAACATGGGTGCAAAAGGGTTATGGCAATTTATCCCTGATACCGCAAAAAGATATGGACTAAAAAACGATAAATATTTTGATGAAAGACTAGACATCGAAAAATCAACCATAGCAGCAGCTTCATATTTAAAAAATTTACACAATATTTTTGGAAAATGGTATCTTACGGCTATAGCATATAACTGCGGTGAAGGAAGGCTAATAGAGGGTATAACACGATTAAGTCTTGATTTATACGTATCTGAAAATCCTGAATTTCAAGCCACAAAAGAGTATAGAGATTATAGAAATATTATCACTAAATACCAAACTAAACACTCAGGCTACAGTGAGCTTTATAAGGTTTACGAAGAGGTCAAAAAATTAAAAATTAATTTCACGCTATCTGATTTATTAAGTGTACAAGAGGGTGAATCAAGACAATATATACCACCTGAAAGTAGAAATCATATCAAAAAGATTATATCTTTTGCTATGATGATGAACAAACAATTTGAACTTCATGAACAAAATCCACACTTATTAAACAGAGGCGTAAGTAATCTTATAGTACCTGTTCAAGCCAAAGGCGGAGTACATTTAAGAAGCATAGCAGAAGTTACAAATATCAATTACGATGACCTTTTATCGATTAACAGACACCTAAAACAACAGTTTATTCCTATGGAAAAATCAACTTATCAAATATATTTACCATACTATGCTTTAAATACATATCAACAAAATGAAGGTAGTATAAAACAAGTAGAATACCATACTCACACCGTAGGTAAAGGTGATAATTTAGGTAAAATTGCACTACTTTACGGTGTGAGTTATAAAACGATTAAAGACTATAATAAACTCAAATCGGACAATCTCAAACTCAAACAAGAGCTTGTTATACCTGTCCCTAAAGATTCTATCAAACACAATACAAAAATTGCTGTAGCAGAACCTAAAAAAAATAGGTTTGAATATATAGTAAAAAGAGGTGATACTCTAAAATCAATAGCATTAAATAACAAGATAGCCCTAAATAAGCTTATAAGCGATAATAAGCTAAAATCAATGACTATTTTTGAAGGAGATAAACTTGTTATCAATTATTAAACATATTATATTATTTGCTACTATCGTTTTTATATTTACAGGGTGTTTTACTAAAAGTGTAAATACAACCGGCTATTACGGCGGTAGCTCTTACGACCAAAGTAGTGATATAAAAAACTCACCGGCAATGCACAGAGCTACAATGAGACCTTATCAAGTTTTTGGGAAATGGTATTATCCTACAATGGCAAGTGTAGGTGATGTTCAAACAGGTGTAGCTTCTTGGTATGGACCTGATTTTCATGCAAAAAAAACAAGTAACGGCGAAATATACAATATGCACGCTATGACGGCAGCACACAAAACGTTGCCTATGAATACGATTGTTAAAGTTGATAATTTAGATAACGGTCAATCAACTACGGTAAGAGTAAATGATAGAGGACCATTCGTAGGAACAAGAATCATAGACCTATCAAATGCTGCGGCAAAAGCTATAAATATGGAGAAAAAAGGTCTTGCAAACGTAAGGCTAACCATCTTAGGTTTCCATGGCAAGGTTGCTACTACAGAAGCTGAAAAACAAGAAAAAGCAAGTGTAAGTAGTTACTACATACAAGTCGGTGCATTCAGAAATTATAGCGGTGCTAAAATAACGCAAGATAAGTTTAAAATGATTTTAAGTGATAATTACAATGTAATAATCAAAGAAGGGGTATTTGAAGACAAACCTATACATCGTGTTTGGTTAAGTGGTTTTAGAAGTGTCGAAGAGGCTGATGATTTCAAAAAATCAAACAACTTAGACGGTGCTATGATTATAGCCGAATAATATCTTTAATAAGGGATAATAAATGAAAGAAATTAACAGAGTTACAAAAGAGACTACCATAAAATGCAAAGTTGATTTAAATGATAAAGCTTATTCTATAAATTCAGGCATCGGTTTTTTTGACCATATGCTTGAAGCACTATCGAAACACAGCGGTATAGGGATAGAACTTTCATGCAAAGGTGATACACATATAGATGACCATCATAGCGTAGAAGATTGCGGCATCGTACTTGGTCAAGCACTAAGAGGTGAAATTTTTCCTATATCTGCAGTTGAAAGATACGGCAATGCAACTGTTGTTATGGATGAAGCAAGTGCTACAGTGGCACTTGATCTTAGTAACCGCCCTTTTTTACACTATGATGTAAATGTTATAGGGAAAGTCGGTGATTTTGATACTGAACTTGTAGAAGAGTTTTTTCATGCTCTAGTACAAAATGCAGGTATTACTGCCCATATAGTTTTGGATAGAGGCAAAAACAAACACCATATACTTGAAGCTGTATTCAAAGCTTTTGCAGTGGCTCTTAGACGAGCACTAGTCAAAAATGAGTCATTAGGAATTCCTAGTACAAAAGGTGTCTTATGATAAAACTGCTTGTAATAGATGTTGACGGTACAATGACCGACGGTAAAATAATATATACAAGCAATCAAGAACATTACGAAGAGACAAAACAATTTTGTGTAAAAGACGGTTTAGCACTAGCCGTTTGGACAAAAAAACTTGGATTAAAAGCAGCTATTATTACAGGCAGGAAATCAAAAGTTGTAGAAATAAGAGCTAAAGAGTTGGGAATAACTCACCTTTATCAAGGTATAGACAATAAACTTGAAATTTTGCAAGAGATTATGAAACAGGAAAATATCTCTAAAAATGAAATAGCAGCAATAGGTGATGACCTAAACGACTATAAAATGTTAAAATACGTAGGTCTTTCATTTTGTCCAAATGATGCAAGTGAGTATATCAAAGATATAGTAAATATAGTTTGTAATCAAAAAGGCGGTAACGGTGCAGTAAGAGAGATGGTTGAATATATCTGTAAATCTTATAATATGGAAGATGAGTTTTTATCTACATGGCTATAAAATATTTTGTATTTTCACTTTTTGTATTTTCTTTAATATCTTTATTTGTTAGTATAGATACGATTAAAGATACAAAGAAACCTGAAGAAAAGCCACATATGATATTTGATGATGCAATAATGTACACAATTAATCAAAATGGCGTTGACAGAGTTATAGATGCAAAAAAAACATTGATATACAATTCAAAAGAAGAAGCTTATGAGGCAAAAGTTACTATCAAAACCAAAGACGGCAAAGTTTATGACAGTGTTTTATCAGATTATGTTTTAAAACAAGGTGATAAAATTTCTCTTTTGGGAAATGTAGTTTTTAATAGAGGTGATTTTATTACCGTGAAAACCGATGAAATGTATTATGATATGCAACAAAAAAATGCTCATAATACAAAAAAATTTGTGGCTTATTACTATGATAATAAATTCACGGGTGACCATTTTTCATCAAAAGACAATTATTATATAACATCCAAAAATGTTAATTTCAATATAAAACTAAAGGATTAAAATGAAATTTTTTATACAACTTATTCTCTTATTAAGTATGGTATATGCAAACGAAGACCTTATAATTGATGCAAATCATTTTGAAGCAGATGACCAAAAAGGTATTGCTATTTTCACTGGAAATGTTAAAGTACAAAAAGTGAAAGACACACTAAACAGTGACAAACTTGTAGTTTTAATGACTAAAAATAATAAAAACGAACAAACTCCAAAGAAATACACCGCTACTGGGAATGTTGATTTTACGGTTCTATCAAACGAAAAAGTATATCTTGGCAAAGGTGATACCGTTATATACGAACCTGTTGAAAGTAGATATACTATTATTGGAAACGGCTATTTAGAAGAAAAAATTGACGGTAGAGTTTTATACGGAGATAAAATTTATCTTGATGAAATTACCGGTAAAGCTAAAGTTGTGGGCGATGATAGTAAGCCTGTAAGATTTATGATGAAACTTCAAGATAAAAAGCAAGAGTAAATATATGAAAATAATAGACGCACAATTTATTACATCGGCAACATCAATCAAAGATTCATTATCACCTGATGTTGCAGAAGTTGCTTTTCTTGGACGTAGTAATGTAGGTAAAAGCTCATTACTAAACAGTCTTACAAAGAAAAAAGCCTTGGCAAAAGCATCATCAACACCTGGTAAAACAAAGCTAATAAACTTTTTTGAAGTAAAATTCAAAAAAGATGATGAAAACACTTTCAAAGCACGTTTTGTTGATTTACCTGGGTTTGGATATGCAAAAGTTGCAAAAAGTCTCAAAGAAGATTGGGAACAACATTTAACCGATTTTTTACATAAGAGAGAGAGTTTAAGAATTTTTGTACACCTTATCGATTCAAGACATCCTGATTTGGAGATAGA
The DNA here is from genome assembly GCA_002421845.1 of Epsilonproteobacteria bacterium UBA6211. Lineage (GTDB taxonomy): Bacteria > Campylobacterota > Campylobacteria > Campylobacterales > Arcobacteraceae > UBA6211. The sequence continues at coordinate 20,904 of DISL01000084.1, forward strand.
TAAGAATGTTGACGAGTTTTTAAAATATATCAAAAAAGGTGACCAAATCATCATAAACGCTTTCACAAAGATTGATAAACTAAACCAAAGTGAATTATCAAAACTACGTGCCAAAAATCCTGACGGTATATTTATTACCAATCTCAAACAAAAAGGGATTGACGATTTGACTGAAAAAATAGCAACTTATTTATTTGGTGTATAATATGGAAAATATAAAATATGTAAAACCTCTTGTGTATGATATTGAAGCTATGCAAAACTTAGTAACCCCTGAAGTAGAAAAAGGGCTTATTCTATATAGAAGTGCCAGTGAAATGGCAACTACTATACGCTCATATATTATTGCAAAAGAAAATGACAAAATAGTAGGTTTTGTAGCACTTCATATACACTCCGTAACTCTAGCAGAAGTTAGAAGTCTTATAGTAAAAGAAGAGTATAGAAAACATGGCATTGGAAGACAACTTGTAAGACAAGCACTTAATGAAGCAAGTGCCCTTGGACTAAAAGAAGTTCTAACATTAACGTATCATAAGGCTCTTTTTGAAAACCTTGGATTCCACGAAATCACAAAAGAATCAATCCCTGAACAAAAAATATGGGCTGATTGTATAAGATGTAAACATTTTCCGATATGCGACGAAGTATCTTTAATAATCAAGTTATAATATTTTTAACATCTATTTTTGTAATATTTGTTAATATATTTGGAAGTGTACACTTTATTGCAATAACTCTTGCGGGAGTAATATTCCATTTCTCTCAAATATGTTATCAAAATAAAATGTACTACACTTTGTTTATGGTACTTATTACATTTATTGTTATTGAAATCACTCAAGGCTTAGCACCTTTTTCACTATTTTTAACATCTTTTATTTTATATACTATTGTATTGCCTGTTATAGGTAGGATATTTTCTTTTGAAAAATTAAGGCTCATTTTCGATGTCGTATTATTTTATGTATCAATTTTATCAATCCACTATTTTGCAAATGATGAAATACTATTTTCATTTGGTTATACTTTATTAAACATTGCCTTAGATATTATTATAATAGGGTTGTTTTTATGAGAGTAAAAATAGTTTTATATTTTGTAGCTTTTATTATGGTATTGATACTAATAAGGGTTTATAATATATCAATTAAATCAAATACCTATTATGAAGAACTTTCCAAACAAAACCATATCAAAAAAGTATATAAAGCCCCTACTAGAGGTATTATAAGAGATAGAAACGGTATCCCTATAGCTATAAACAATGTTGGTTTTTCAATAAGTCTAAAACCTCATATGCACCTCAAAAAAGACTCTTTTGAACTTGAAAAAATTGCAAACTTAATCTCAACACATTTTCCGCAATATAAAGCAGAAGAGATAATAGAACAATATAAACGTGAAAATTCACCTTATAGACATGAATTTATACAAGTAATAGATTTTATCCCTTATGAGGACTTTTTCCCTAAATTTACCATCTTTAATTCCATAGAAAACCTCCAAATAAATGATGCAACAAAACGGTACTATCCATACAAAGAGGTTGGTGCTCATATAATAGGTTATGTTGGTAAAGCTACAAAGATGGACTACAATAATGATGAAATTACAAAATATACAAATATCATAGGTAAAACCGGTCTTGAATATCAATATAACAGTATATTACAAGGAACTTTGGGCTACAGAGAAATAAAAGTAAATGCACTCAATCAAGAAGTTGAAGTAATCAAAATAGTCGAACCTTCAAACAATAACGATATTGTTACAACAATAGATATAGATTTACAATCTTACATTCACGATATATTTAACGGAACAGGCGGTTCAGTAGTAGTTCAAGATGTAAATAACGGTGAAATTTTGGCGGCTGCTAGTTTTCCTGAATATGATAACAATCTTTTTGTTTCTGGAATTTCCCATGAGCAATGGGAAACAATGAGAAATGACTTCAACAATCCATTTACCAACAAAGTAACAAATGGTCTTTATCCACCTGGGTCTGTTATTAAAATGGGTATGGCTCTTTCTTTTCTTGAAAACGGTCTTGGAAGAAATTTTAGCGTTTATTGTAGCGGTGAAATACAAGTGGGTAATAGAAAGTTTAGATGCTGGAAAGCTGAAGGTCACGGACATACCGACTATGTAAAATCTATTGCGGAGAGTTGTGACGTTTTTTATTATGAAGGTAGCCTAAAAGTGGGAATAAGTAATATTTCACAAACTATGAAAACATTGGGTTTCGGTGAAAAAACAGGCGTAGATTTACCTAATGAATTTATAGGTATAAATCCAAGTAAAGAGTGGAAAGTATCCAAACATAACCAACAATGGTTTATAGGTGAAACTATAAATACATCTATCGGGCAAGGATATTTCCTAGTTACTCCTCTACAAGTATCAAAATTTACCTCTTATATAGCAACAGGACTTTTTACGACACCGCATTTTGTCAAAAATCCAAATATCACTCAAGTCAAGTTACAATATCAAGATAAAGACTTGGAACTTATGAGAAAAGGGATGTATGAAGTTACTCACTCAACAAGTGGTACAGCAAAAAATCTAACTACAAAAGTAGAACTCGCTGCAAAAACAGGTACAGCTCAAGTCGTAGGAATCCCTCAAGACCAAAAAAAGAGGATGAAAGAGAGTGAACTAGAACACTATGAAAGATCTCACGCATGGATGACGGCTTATGGACCTTACAAAAATCCTCAGTATGCAGTAACAGTACTCAAAGAGCATGGCGGATACGGAGCTAGTGCAACAGGATATGAAGTCAGCAAAATATTTGATAAACTTGTAGAACTCGGATATATAAAGCAGTAAAGAAAACTGCCTTATATATCATACTACCTATTTATTAAGATTTGAAAAAATCGTTTATAGTACCCATTTCAGTATTTAATGAAACTTGAGCCATTGTTTTATTATCTTCATTAAAAATCATAGGTGCACCTAGATTTATAGTAGAATCTTGAATAGATTTTTTATTTAAAACCACAACAAAATAAACAGAATAATTTGTATTATCATCAATATCCAAAAGTGCCTTAATCCCTAAAGGAATTTCAAAACCATCTCCATCAACAAAAGTATTTATTAAAGTCAAATGAATACAATCATTCTCACACCCTTTGAGAATAGTTGTCAAACCATCACTCTGCTCTAGCGTAACTTTTTCAAGCTTTTCAAAACCTAAAATAGGTTTTTTTACCTCATATACAGTAGCCGTACTCATAATATACTCCTTTTTGATTAATATAGCCATTATATCAAACTTATTTTTAAATATCAAGTATTTTGATTAACGAAAACTTTGTGCTAGATTACCTATTATAAGTTGCCAACCGTCAATGACTATAAAAAAGATTATCTTGATGGGCAAAGATATCATAACAGGCGGTAACATCATCATACCGAGACTCATTAGAATAGAGGCAACGATAATATCTATAACCAAAAACGGCAAGAATATCAAAAATCCTATCTCAAATGCAGTCCTAAGCTCACTTACTATAAATGCAGGCATCAAAATAGTCATTCTTACTTCATCTACGTTTGCAGGGTTTTGTTCTTTTTTTATTCGATAAAAAAGTGCCAAATCAGCTTCTCTAGTATTTTTCATCATAAATTCTTTAAAAGGTTTAATACCTTTTTCAATAGCTACTTCATAATTGATTTCTTGAGCCATATATGGTTTTATGGACTCTTCATAAGCGGTTTTTCCATACGGTTCCATAATAAAAGCAGTCATAATTAAAGCCAAGGAAATAATAACCTGACTAGGAGGTGTTTGCTGTAAACCCATAGCCTGTCTAAGAAGAGAAAACACTATAATAAGCCTTGTAAAACTAGTAACCATTAAAAGCAATGTAGGTGCTAAAACCATCAATGCCAAAAGTATAGCAATATTGATAGTTTTTACGAATTGTGCCGGTTCTTCGATAGCAGCAACCGATAAATTTATCATTGGAGCATTTTCAGCACCAAATAGTCCTGAAACTAACATAACTAATAAAATATAATATCTCACTATTTTTTACCTTTAAAAAAACTTTTAGATAAGTAGTTGTATTATACCTAATAGCAAATTAAAACAAAGGATGTTCAATGATGCAAAATAAAATACTTAAAATGGGTAGATTTTATCTCATAAGTTCCATAACTGCTTCAGTACTTTTAAGCGGTTGTTTCGGTGGAGAAGATAAAAAACAAGCAAGTGCAGAAGTTGCTGTTAAGCCTGTTGAGCAACCAAAAGTTGAAGAAAAAGTTGAGCAACCTACAAGTGTAACAGTTACCGACAATGTAGTAAAAGATGCTGTAGAAAAAGTTGAAGCTGTGAAAGAAGAAGTAAAAGACATAACCGTTTCTTTGGAAAAAGAGGTAAAAGCAACACTACCTACTACGCCAACTATAGATGGTGCAAAATTGTATGCAAAATGTGCCTCTTGTCATGGTACCAATGGTGAAAAAGTTGCATTAAACGTAAGTAAAATAATAAAAGACTTGTCAAAAGATAATTTTATATCTGCAGTAAAAGGTTACCAAAGCGGAACTTACGGTGGAACGATGAAAACACTAATGACAGGTCAAGTTAAATCTTTAACTGAAGATGAAATAAAAGCAATAGCAGATTATATAATCAAGTAATAGGATTTACATTATTGAAAATTTAATGCAAATGATAAAAATTTTCTTGACATTTTATATAAATTGCTATAGAATTGAGTTGATATAAAAATTTAATTTGAAAGGATAATAAATGGCACATGAAGGTTTTCACGAAGATCCAAAACAATTATCGGATTTTGCAAAAGATTATCATAGAATTATTCAAAGTACAATGGAAGAGCTTGAGGCTGTTGATTGGTACAATCAAAGGGCGGAGTGTGCTACAAACGCAGAGGCAAAAGCTATTATGGAACACAATCGTGATGAAGAGATAGAACACGCTTGTATGGGGCTTGAGTGGCTTAGAAGAAATTCTCCTACGTGGGATAAAATGATGAGGGAATTTTTGTTTAGCGATGAGCCTATAGTAGGTAAAGAGGCTGAGCTTACAGGTAAGAATAGTGTAGATATGGAACAAACTCCCACAAAAACTGGTGGTTTAAATATCGGTAAAAATAAAAAATAAGGGGATTAATATGGAAGTACTAAATAAAAAACTAGCTCCGTTTGGCAAAGATGTTTGGGCTACGATAGAATCAGAACTTGGTAATTATTTGGCAAAAAGACTTAATTTAAGAAGTGTCGTAGATTTTAATGACTCTTATAGCTTTGACACGGATGCTATTAATACAGGCACTATCAAAAAAGTATCTTCAAAACATGGAACTACGATAAGTACAAGAGAGCCTATAAAAATGGTTGAGATTAAACACTCTTTTTCTGTTTCAAAAGAGCTAATTGAAGAGTTAAAAAGGGGTAAAGTTGATTTTGATAACTCAACCTTTACAACAACGGCAAACAACTTTGCAAAAATTGAAAACGATATGATATTAAACGGTCTAAAAGATGCAAATATAAGCGGTATTATCTCAAAAGAGACTCAATCGCTAAATGCATCTTCACCGAAAGATATAATGGTAAGCGTAGCTAAATCTATGGGTATGTTTAATGCTTCATTTGTTGACGGTCCATTTACTCTTGTAATTTCAAGTGCAACTATGGCAAAACTAATGGTAGAAAGTTTTGACGGTAAAAGTTTAAAATCAAGAATAGACGATATTCTAGGTAAAGGTTCAATCATAATCAATAACGGTATAGGTGATGATAAAGCATTAGTTATATCTCAAAGAGGTGGAGACTTTGAATATTATAGCGGTCTTGATGTATGTGTAGGTTACGAAGGTGAAACCAAAGATAACGTAGAATTATTTTTACTTCAAACTTGTGCTTTTAGAACAATTACACCTGAAGCTACCATATTAATCAATATAAAATAATCATAATAAGGCGGTTTAAAAACCGTCTTATTATTGGTCTATCTGTTCAAATTCACTCTTCATATTTTCTATAAGTATCCGTAAATTTTTCTTATCGTTTTCACTATCCAAATCTGAAACAAGCTTGTCAAGGTTATGTTTAAACTGTGTTATAAATTCTATCATTTTTAGGTTTTTTTTGTGAGTATTATTGACGTAAGCTCCAGCTTTTATAAGCTCCAAAACAAGCTCTTTTTGACCCATAAAAGCAGCATAGTTTATAGGTAGAATTCCAAATTTATCCGGTTTATTCAAAATATTATCATCATAAGAATGGACAAGTTTAAAATGTTTTACTTTACCTTTCCAAACACAATTATGGATAAAAGTACGCCCTTTGTGGTCAACCGCTTTTACATCTGCTTTTGCTTCTAAGAGAACTTTTACCGTATATTCACACTTATCCAATATTGCCTTATGTACCGTTGTACCTCCAAAACTATCGCGACTATTCACATCTGCTCCCAAAACTGTAAGCATTTGTAAAGTTTCCAAAAATGATTTATGGGTAAATCTTGATTTATCATCTGCAACTTTCATTAGATTATAAATGATATTATTCCCTTCTCTATCTTTTTGATTTATATCCATCTCAAAAGGTTTTAATAATTTAAATAAATTGTCATTTTTATACAAAATAGTATCAAAAAACAGTGGCTTTCCTTGTGAATTGAGCTGTTTTAAATCAACTTTGGAATTTTGTAGTATTTCCTTTAACACTACCATATATTGACCGTTATCATTGATATAAGGTAGTAATTCGTGGCTAATTTTTTTATCATTATGCAAGTGTAAAACTATCTCTATGAGTTTTTCGATAATTGATTGATTGTTTTTATCTTTTAAATTTGGATTTGCTCCGTATTTCATCAAAACAAGCATCATATCAAGATTAGTTATACCTTCCAAAACCGCAATATCCAAGACACTAAACCCTTGATTATTTTGATGATTTATATCTATTTGATTTTCTTCAAGCAAAATAGATGTACTTTCTAAATCTTTACCTCTTACCGTAATAAACAAAGCATTCTCACCGCTATTATCAATAGCACTTAAATCTATCTCTTCATGAATAAGCTTTTTAATCATTTTTAGCAAAGATTCTCTTCTTTTTGCCTCTTGTGGGGTTAGCTTCATAAAAGCCAATAAAACTTCCATAATAATAGTCTGATTATCACTACTTCTACTATTTATATTACAACCTAGTTTCAATGCCGTATCAATAATACTTTCACTCTCTATACCAAGAGCAGCTGCATAAAACAAAAAGTTTTTGCCGTAATTATCTTTCAATGTAGGATTAGCACCTGCTTCCATAAGTTCTATTGCAAGTTCATTATTGTTTAAAACGGCTTTTTGGTGAAGTATTGATTTACCTTCGTTATCTATCTGATTTAAATCCACCTCTTTATGTGCAATTACCTTTGTAACAATATCTTTACTACCGTTTGAAACTGCATCAAAAACAAGATTATGACCATGTTCATCTATATTATTAAGTTCGTGTGAGTTTTTCATAAGTATATCTATAACATTGTTTCTACCGCTTATTACAGCTTCTTGTAAAGGTGTCCTATGGTGATTATTTGTCGTATCTACATTTGCTTTACTGTTTATAAGAAGCTGTACAGCCTCCTTTCTATTATGTTCAACGGCATAAAATATAGGACTCAAACCATCTTTGGTTTTTAAGTCTATATTGCACCCTTTTGCAATAAGCCATTGCATAGATTGAGTAAGATTTGAAGATGCACAAAGATGTAAAAACCCCTCACCCTTTTCGTTTTGCCAGTTAATATCTATCTTATCACCGCTAGAAAATACTTCATCTACTTTTGATTCTACAAAAGTCAGTTTTAATAACTCTTTTAATAAATCATCGGCAGTATATTTCTTGGACGTTTTAAATAGACTTTTTATCATATGAGATAACCCTTGAGGAATAATTGTAATTTTAGAGAATTATACAATAATATGTATAATTTTTGTAATAGTTAGTTTAAAATACAAAGAATTTATAATTATTATCTCATTTTTGTAACATGAAAATAATTATGTTTGTTTTAGATTAGGTTTAGATTAATGAATACAAAAGTACTTACGTATTCCGCATAATGGTGCAAAGCACATCATTATGCGGTGCGAAGCCTAAAATCGTGAAGCAGTTGTCAAAACACTAAGGTTTCCGACTTGTGGTGCTAAAGCACATCGACTTCGGGTGCGTTCTCACCGCCGTATGCCCGTGCTCGTTTCACTCACACAAGGGCATCGACATACATTAAGGTGTTCCGCATAATGGTGCAAAGCACATCATTATGCGGTGCGAAGCCTAAAATCGTGAAGCAGTTCACGATTTTTACGGCTTCTTACATCATACCAGGCATTCCGCCCATTCCACCCATATCAGGCATTGCAGGAGCTGATTTTGGCTCTTTTATATCACTTACGGTTGCTTCTGTAGTAAGTATCAAACTAGCAACACTTACTGCATTTTGGATAGCAACTCTTTCAACTTTAGATGGGTCAACGATACCTGCAGCAAACATATCTACATACTCACCCGTAGCGGCATTGAATCCTATGTTTGCATCTTTAGCTTTAGATACTTCATTTACCACTACACCACCGTCAAATCCCGCATTGATAGCAATTTGTTTCATTGGAGCTGTTACTGCTCTTATGATAATATCAGCACCGATTTGCTCATCACCTTTAAGGTCGTGTGATACTTTTGAAGCAGCTTTGATAAGTGCAGCACCGCCACCTATTACGATACCCTCTTCAACAGCAGCTCTTGTAGCACTCAACGCATCATCAACTCTATCTTTTTTCTCTTTCATTTCAGTTTCAGTTGCTGCACCTACTTTGATTACCGCTACACCACCGCTCAATTTCGCAAGTCTTTCTTGTAGTTTTTCTCTATCATAATCACTTGTAGTGTTTTTCATCTCACCTTTGATTTGCCCTACTCTAGCCTCAACATCTGCTTTTTTACCTGCACCGTTTACAATCGTAGTATTATCTTTATCTATCAATACTTTTGAAGCAGTTCCAAGAACTTCTACGGTAGCACCCTCTAGTGTCATACCAAGTTCTTCACTTACCAATACACCGCCTGTTAATATAGCTATATCTTGTAACATAGCTTTTCTTCTATCACCAAATCCAGGAGCTTTAACCGCAGCTATATTTAAGCTACCTCTTAATCTATTCACTACCAAAGTAGCAAGTGCTTCACCTTCTACATCTTCAGCTATAATAAGAAGTGGTCTTCCGCTTCTGTTTACTGCTTCAAGTATCGGTAACATATCTTTTAAATTAGCAATTTTTTTGTCGTATAATAAGATAAATGGATTATCAAGTTCAGCTACCATTTTCTCTGTATTTGTTACGAAATACGGTGATAAATAACCTCTATCAAACTGCATACCCTCAACCACGCTTAGTTCATCATTAATACCTTTTGCTTCTTCTACCGTAATAACGCCGTCTTTTCCAACTTTTTCCATAGCTTCTGCTATCATATTACCGATAGTAGTATCGCTATTTGCAGAGATTGTAGCAACTTGAGCAATTTGCTCTTTTGTTTCTACTTTTTTAGACATATTTTTAAGCTCACCGACTATTGCTTCACAAGCTTTATCCATACCTCTTTTTATCTCTATAGGATTAGCACCTGCCGTTACGTTTCTTAATCCCTCTTTTACTATAGAATAAGCTAAAACCGTAGCCGTAGTTGTACCGTCACCTGCTTGATCAGCAGTTTTTGAAGCTACTTCTTTTACAAGTTGAGCACCCATATTTTCAATAGCATCCGGAAGTTCTATCTCTCTTGCAACACTTACACCGTCTTTTGTAATAGCAGGACTACCGAAACTTTTTTGTAGTAATACGTTTCTACCCCTTGGTCCCATTGTCACTTTTACAGCATCAGCTAATTTTTCAACACCTTTAAAAAGTTTGTTTCTTGCATTATCACTAAAAATTATTTCTTTGGCCATTTTAATTCTCCTTGTTTTTTTTATATAATTTAATATTTCTGTTTTTAGTCTTACTTAGTACCTTAGCACTCATAAGCTTCTTTATTTTAAAACGCCTAAAATATCTTTTTGGTCTAATACCAAATAATCAGTACCGTCGATTGATATTTCAGTACCGCCGTATTTACCGAACACTACAGTATCACCAACTGATATATTTTCTACTTTGCTACTTACAGCTTTTACTTCACCTCTTTGAGGTTTCTCTTTTGCATTGTCAGGTATTATAATACCACTTGCAGTTTTTTTCTCTTCTTCTACTCTTTTTACTAAAACTCTCTCACCTAATGGTTGAAAATTCATCTTATGTCTCCTCAGTAATTTTAATTTTAAATTAGCACTCACATAAAATGAGTGCCAAAATTATAATAGATTTTTGAATTTTTGTCAAGATATTTGAGTTAAAATGACTCAAATATTGTGTCTAAAAAAATACGACTCAAGAAGTAATGTTAGATTAAATTTTAATTTTTCATCAAAGTCGTTAAGTTCGTTTTTACAACTATTCGCCAAATCATCAGCTTGTTTTATAGCCTCGTCTAACCCTAAAAGATTTGCAAAAGAGTTCTTAAAAGTATCGTTGTTTGTAGTCTTTCCGGCTTTTTCGTCATCTTCAAGTACATCTAAAATATCATCTTGGATTTGAAACAAAAGCCCTATTTTGATACCAAACTCATATAGCTTATCACATAACTCTTTTGATGCACCGCATGTTACTGCACCCATTTTCAAACTTGCAGCGATTAGCTTACCTGTTTTATGGATATGCAAAAACTTCAACTCATCAATAGATATTTTTGTTTTCTCAAAAAAACAATCTATAGCTTGACCTATTATCATACCGTCTATCCCACCGTCGGTTGATAATATCTTGATAAGCTCTACTTTAACATCACTACAAAGCGGTGCATTTGCTATAACATTAAAAGCATGAGTATTAAGTGCATCACCCACAAGTATAGCCGTTACCTCATCAAAAGATTTATGTAACGTCGGATGCCCTCTTCTTAAATCTGCGTTATCCATAGCAGGTAAGTCATCATGTATCAAAGAATAAGTATGTAAAAGCTCCACGGCCAAAGCAACATACATACCGTTTTTTATAAGCATAGGATTTAAGGATTTTATAACACTCAAAATAAGCATAGGACGGAAACGTTTTCCACCGGCAAGAAGCATATCTTGCAAAGCTTTTTCAAAGTTTGGATGAAACGAGTTTGAAGTAGGAATATTAAGTGTTAAAAACCCTTCAAACTCATTTAATAAAGATTTCATTAGATTATTTAGAACCAAACGGGTTAAATCCACCCATCATATTCATTGCCGTCATTTTTCTATTATTGTCTGCTTGATGCAAACAGTCATTTATAGCACTTATAAGTAGTATTTGTAAAGAGTCTTTGTCCTCCAATAAACTATCGTCTATTTGTAGGTCAATCACTTCATTATTACCGTTGATTGATATTTCTATCATACCGCCGCCGCTTTTTGAAGTAAATACTTTACCCTCATTGTCGGCTTTTGCTTTATCAGCCATAGCCTGAGCCTGACTCATTATTTCGTTTAGATTTATTTTGCTTAAATCAATACCTTCAAACACCATAAACCCCTATATATAATCAACAACTTCTAAAATATCGTTGTTATCATCAACATGAACAACTATTGGCTTATAGTTTTCAAGTTCTTTCTCATCATACGTGCCGTAAGCTACAACTATTATTTTATCGCCTATTTGTACTTTACGTGCAGCTGCACCGTTTAAGCACATATCTCTTTTACCTCTTGGGCCTTTTATTACGTATGTCGAAAATCTTTCACCGTTATTGATGTCCAAAATCTCAACTTTTTGCCCTACTCTTAATTTTGAAGCCTCAAGTAGTTCTTCGTCTATCGTAATAGAACCTACATAATTTAGGTTTGCGTCCGTTACGGTAGCTCTATGAATCTTACTATACAACATATCAAAAGTCATATACACCTCTTTATTTGTTTAATTGAATTGGTTCGCCCCAAAATTGCTCTGGAATCAAAAACTCTTCCACCGGCTTACCGCCAACAATATGTTCGTCTAATATTTTATCAATTTTTTCCTTAGTTAATCCCACATACATAAAATGTCCCGGTTCAACTAACATAATAGGTCCCATTTGACATCTTCCAAGACAGCTAGTTCTTATCGGTTGCACAGGTCCCATTATACCTCTTTGCATCAAACCTTGAGCCATATATCCAAAAAGCTCCTGTGTATTTGCATTTACACAGCTTGGTTTTGGCATTCCCGGAGGTGTACTTTGTTCACATTTAAATATATAAAATGTCGGTTGTGGAAATTGCGGCATCATTTTTCAATCCTTTTGCATCTATTTTAAATAAGATATTTTTTGTCCGAATTGTAATGAAATTTATATTAAGTTTTGATAAATTGTAGTATTTACAGTCAAAAAAGAGGATTTATAAAAGTTTAGATAAGCTACGAAAAGTTACATGTTGGGATTTGGGATTTAGTTAATAGGAAGTAGCAAAATAGTTTCACTATATCCTATATCCCATACCCTAAATCCTATATCCTAAAAACTACACAAGCCCTTGTTCTATCATAGCATCTGCAACTTTTCTAAATCCTGCAATATTAGCACCAAGTACTAAGTTTGTAGGCTCACCGAACTCTGCAGCAGTCGTACTAGCACTTACATAAATGTTTTTCATAATTTGAGCTAGTTTTGCATCAACTTCTTCAAAAGTCCAATTTGTCATAGACGCATTTTGTTGCATCTCAAGTTGACTTGTAGCAACACCACCTGCATTTGCAGCTTTACCTGGTCCATAGCAGATTTTTGCTTCGATAAATAAATCAACCGCTTCAGGAGTAGAAGGCATATTTGCACCCTCACTTACACATATACAACCGTTTGCAAGTAAGTTTTTAGCATCTTTTTCATTTAATTCATTTTGAGTTGCACTTGGGAATGCAGCAAAACAAGGAATTGAATAAACACCGTTTGTTCCTTCAGCATATTCTTCTACCGGAGTATATTTTGCCATAGGTTTATATGTAATATATTCACTTAATCTTACTCTTTTTTGTTCTTTAAGCTCTTTTAATAACTCTAAATCAATACCGTTTTCATCATAAATCATACCGTTTGAATCACTACAAGTAACAGGTATTGCACCAAGTTGATAAAGTTTTTCAATAGTATAAATAGATACATTTCCACTTCCAGAAACTACACATCTTTTTCCTTCAAGAGTTTCACCTCTATCTTCAAGCATATACTTAGCAAAATAAACTGCACCGTATCCAGTAGCTTCAGTTCTTGCTAAAGAACCACCCCATTTAAGTGATTTACCTGTTAATACACCGTCATATCTGTTTGCTAGTTTTTTGTACATACCGAACATATATCCAATTTCTCTTCCACCAACACCTATATCTCCGGCAGGAACGTCAGTGTGAGCACCTATATGTCTATATAATTCACTCATAAACGCTTGGCAAAATCTCATAATTTCGTTATCTGATCTACCTTTAGGGTTAAAATCACTTCCACCCTTTCCTCCACCGATTTGAAGACCTGTTAAAGCATTTTTGAATATTTGCTCAAAACCTAAAAATTTAATAACACCTGCATTTACGCTTGGGTGAAATCTTAGTCCACCTTTGTATGGCCCAAGAGCTGAATTAAACTCTATTCTAAAACCTTTATTTACTTGAATAATACCGTTATCATCTACCCAGTTTACTCTGAATAAAATTTGTCTTTCAGGCTCTACTATTCTTTCTATGATTTTGTGTTGTCTATATTTTGGATATTTGTCAAGTAAAGGTCTAATAGACTCTAATACTTCCTTTGCAGCTTGATAAAACTCTGTTTGAGCAGGACTTGTTCTGATAAGATAATCAAAAACTTCTTTAACGTATGGCATTTATACTCCTTAATTTTACAAAAATTGCAAAATTGTAACATATTTTTACAATTTGGAGTATAAATTTATATTCTACCATACATATTTTGTATAATAGTTACAAAAATGTAAGTATTATAGTAGCTCTTTTACTATATTGTAATCCTTGAATGGTAGTTTTTTATCATATATTATCTGATATTCTTCGTCACCCTTCCCTAATATCAAAATAACTGTATCTTTTTTATACAATTGCAAAGCTTTTTTGATAGCTTCCTTTCTATTGATTTCTACAATTACGTTAGATTTATCTTGGATTCCTGCCAAAATATCTTCTATTATCATATCAGGGTCTTCAAATCTTGGATTATCAGATGTAACAATAATATGTTTACAATATTTACTTGCCACTTGACCCATCAAAGGTCTTTTTTCTCTATCTCTATTTCCCCCTGCACCGAATACCGTAATAATCTCTTTATGTGGAAAGCTTTTAAAAACCTCTTCCATACCGTCAGGAGTATGTGCAAAATCTATTATCACTAGAGGCTCGGTTGAAGCTATTTCCATTCTTCCACTCACCCCTCCGAAATTTTCTACTGCTTCGCATATTTCATTCAAATCACGTTTTGTTAGAAGATGAACACTTGCAACAGCTGCCGTTATATTGTAGATATTAAATATTCCCATCAAACTAGCCGAATATGAACATTTATTTTGGAAATTATCTAGCATTACGTGTATTCCGTTTTGCAAACTATAAGCACTTACTTTATAAGTTGCAGGATTTTCAAGTCCGTAAGCAAAACAATTTTTTATATTGTATTTGATAAGTTTATCGTCTTTATTTATAAGCTTCATAGATTCATCGGTAAAAAAGCTATTTTTTACGTTTATATACTCTTCTATTGTCTTATGAAAATCAAGATGGTCTCTTGTGATATTTGTATGAACTTTAAGTGCAAATTGAAGACCTGCTATTCTCTTTTGAGCTATTGCGTGAGAACTTACTTCCATTACAAAAAACTGACACCCTTTTTCGATAGCTTTTTGAATATGAGAAAATATATCTAGTTGCATAGGTGTAGTAAGTGAATAGTTTTCCATCTTTTCATCATTGATAAAAAACCCTCTAGTACCTTGTAAGGCAACCTTATATCCCAAATCAAGTAATATAGAATAAATAGCAGCAGTAGTAGTAGTCTTACCGTTTGTACCGGTCACACCAACTATAGAAATTGAACTAAAATCAAAATATTCCCCAAGTTCCGTATCTTTGATAAAATTCTCACAGCCGTTTTCTTTGGCATTTTCTATAAACTTCTCATTTAAAGAGTTACAAACAAAAATCGTATCTTTATTTGCCTCTTTTGAATTATCGGTAAATGTTTTATTGTTTGTTGTTATTAACACTTTGTTTCTCTTCTAGTTTTTTATAAAGTTCTTGTATTTTGCTATCATAAGAAAAATACTCGTTAAATCCGTCAAGATAATTATATGCCGATGTTGAAAAATCGTTTTCTATAAGCTTATTTACGAAATCAAAAAAATCATCTTTAGATGTTATAGCAACTTTTGTACTAAACATTATATCCTCAAATGCCTCTTTGAAATTTCCCCTTGATTGTACAAGCTCCAAAAAATCCTTATAATCTATTGCATCCAAAGACTCAACAGCCATAGAAGATATTTCTTGTAAAAGCTTCGTAATCTCTTCCACATCACCGTCATAAGCTTTAATCATACCTTTTACATATTCTATTGCATTGTCCAAATTATCAATTTTTGCTACACTAAAATAGTCATAAAACATATTTGATTTTTCTTCATTTTCAGTTGCTATATCACATAAAAGTATATATAGTTTAAATTCTTCACTATCTGGGTATTTTGATACTAACTCACTGTATTTTTGCATAGCTTTAAGATAATTACGACCTGCATATAATGAGTGTGCAACTTCTAATACTTTTAAATCACTACTAGTTAAAGCCATATTTTTCCTCTTCTCCTGCTAGTACATTTACTATTTCTAACTCAGGATGAATCCAAGTTCTTAACTCTTTTTCTACGATAAATTTCAAAGTACTTCCACTAGCGCTACACCCTACGCAAGCACCTTGAAGTTGAACATATATTTTTGCCTCTTTTATCCCTATAAGTTTAATAGCACCGCCGTCACGTGCCAACATAGGTGATATTTTTTCATTTACTATTTTGGATACCGGCTCTTTTAAATCTTCATCGCTAAATGGAATCATTATTTACTTTTCCTTTTTACTAAAAAAATTCCTATTGCAGTTAAACCTAATATAACCGCAATAGTTTGAAATATAAATGTAAGTGTTACTGGTTCACCAAACATTTAGTTTAGACCTTTTACTACATCATCACATCTATCACAAATGTCACCCTCATTTTCACCTTTGTATTTCCAACATCTTGGACATTTATGTAAATCTGATTTGAATATTTCAAAGTTTTTACCGTCAACCTCGAATTTTGCTAAAAGTTGACTTGATTTATCCTTAGATATTCCACTTACTATAAACCAATCTTCAGCCTCACTCGTAGGTAATGCCAATACATCTTCACTATCTGTATAAAGCATTACTTCTAACGTATTTCCTATAATTTTCTCTTTTTTCAAGCCGTCTATTACTTCAGAGAATTTTGTTCTTGCTTTTATTAAATGAGCCTCATTTAAAGAATATGAAACTTCAGGCAAAGTGTATTTTTCGTAATCAAATATATCTTTACAATCACCTTTTACTATACTAGGTGCATAATCTAACAATTCATCGGCAGTATATGTAAGTATAGGAGCCATAACGCTTAACAACGCTTTTGTTATCATAGCCATAGCACTTTGCGATGAAGTTCTATGTAAATCAAATTTACCATCACAATACAATCTATCCTTACATACATCAAGATATACACCACTTAAATCAACTACTAAAAAGTTATTTAATTTATTTAAACCTCTTGAAAAATCATAATTTGCAAAACTTTCATCTATCTCATCAAATACTTTTTTAGCCTTTGCAAGTATCCAAAGATCCAATACTCCCATATCTTTAGTATCAACAAGCTTTTCAAGCCCATCAATATTTGCAAACAAAAATCTTGCAGTATTTCTTATTTTTCTATAAAGTTCAGCCATCTGTCCAAGTATATTGTCACTTATCTTTAAGTCACTTTGATAATCACTCATAGCAACCCAAAGTCTTAATATTTCACTACCATATTTTTTAAGCACTTCAGAAGGAACAACTACATTTCCTTTTGATTTACTCATCTTTTCACCTTTTTCATCAACAGTAAATCCATGTGTAAGTACTGCTTTATAAGGTGCAATTTCTCTTGCAGATAAAGATGTAAGAAGTGAACTTTGGAACCAACCACGGTGTTGGTCGCTTCCTTCAAGGTACATATCAGCTGGATAATTCCCCGCATCATAGTTTCTACTTTGAAGTACAGCATACTGTGTGCTTCCACTATCAAACCAAACATCTAAAATATCCATAGTTTTTTCTAAATCTTCAGGATTCAATCCACTTCCAGGGTACAGTAACTCTTCTATACTCAAATCATACCAAGCATCACACCCTTTTTGTTCAAATATCATAGATACAAAGTTAAGTACCTTTTCATCAAATATTATCTCATCTGTTTTTTTATTTCTAAAAAATGCAATTGGAACTCCCCAGTCTCTTTGTCTACTTATACACCAATCAGGTCTATTTTCAAGCATAGTTCCAAGTCTATTTTCACCCCAAGATGGGTAAAACTTCACATTTTTGATAGCTTTTAAAGCATTGCTTCTTAGAGTGTCATTACTTTTACCGTAATTTTGATCAACAGCTATAAACCACTGTTTTGTAGCCCTAAAAATAACTGGTTTATGAGTCCTCCAACAATGAGGATAAGAGTGTCTTATATCAGTTTTTTTAAGTAATGAATCACCTAAAAGCTCCAAAATTCTATCATTTGCTTTAAATACGTTTACACCTACAAATTCTTCACCGTTTGGTATAAGATTCATTCTTGTAATAGTTTCATCATAACATCCGTTACTTCCCACAGGCATAATTACATCAAGTCCGTAAACAAGCCCTACTTTGTAGTCATCTTCACCATGTCCAGGTGCCGTATGAACAGCTCCTGAACCTGTAGCGGTAGTTACGTGTTCACCTAAAACTATTCTTGAATCTCTACCGTTTAGAGGATTGATTGCAAGTTTGTTTTCCAAAGTTTTTGGGTCAATTTTAGATGCTATTTCCCCTTTTATAACCTCTTCTTTTTTTAGGTTTTCAAATAAATCAAGTGCTACTATATATCCATCGGTCGTCACAACGTATTCTATATCAGGATTTAGAGCAATACCGGTATTTGCAGGTAATGTCCAAGGTGTAGTAGTCCAGATGATAATACTCTCTTTTGCATCTTTTAATTTAAAGGCTACATATATAGAAGGTGATATTTTATCTTCGTATTCAACTTCTGCTTCAGCAAGTGCAGTTTCCGCAGCCCATGACCAATATACAGGTTTGCTTCTTTGTATCAATAAACCTTGTTTTGCGATATTGCAAAGCTCTCTATATATATTTGCTTCAAATTTGAAATCCATAGTAAGATAAGGTTTTTCCCAATCAGCTAAAACACCTAAAGAGATAAACTCATCCCTTTGGATAGATACGAAGCTACTAGCATGTGCACGACAAAGCTCTCTAATCTTTGATTTAGGAAGTTCTTTTTTCTTTTGACCACCTATTTTTTCTTCAACTTTTTGCTCTATCGGAAGACCGTGACAGTCCCATCCCGGAGTAAATCTAACAGACTTACCGTCGAAATAATGGTATTTAACAATTATATCTTTTAGTATTTTATTCAGTGCATGTCCTATATGTATATGACCGTTTGCATATGGAGGACCGTCATGTAACGTAAAGCTATCTTTTGCATTTGCTCTGTTTTTGACCATTTTTTGATACACTTGGCTTTGCGACCAAGCTTTATATCTAACAGGTTCATTTTGGGGAAGATTCCCTCTCATAGGGAAATCCGTCTTTGGTAAAAGTATCGTTTCTTTATAATCTAACATAGTATATAATACCTTTTAGTAAAAATTTGAAGATACATTATACAAAAAAGTAAATTAGCAAAAGGTTAACAAATGAAAATTGTATTTACCCAAAAAGATATGATAAAGTTTCAAAACAATTTAAGACTACTAAACCATACTATTACAACCGCAGAAAGTTGTACCGGTGGAATGATAGCATCTAAGATAACATCAATAAGCGGAAGTAGTGATATATTTCACGGTGGAATAATAACATACGCAAACCATATAAAAGAGCAAGAATTAGGGGTAAATAAAGAGACAATGATACGTCACGGTGTTGTAAGCCGTGAGGTTGTAAGAGAGATGCTAGAGGGTGTTTTAAAGAAATTTAACGCAAATTATGCCATTGCAGTAAGCGGAGTTGCAGGTCCAACAGGAGGTACTCCTAATAAACCAGTAGGTATGGTAGTATTAGGAATAGCCGATAATAAGGGGTTTTTTGATATAGAAATATACCACTTCAAAGGTACAAGAATAGAAGTACAAAAACAGGCTGCTTATACAAGTTTGCAAAAAATTTCGAAATTTGTTCAAAATTGTCTTGACAAATAAGAAAAAAATGAGTATAATTCCACTCCAATTTGATTGACTTGTTAGCTCAGCAGGTAGAGCATCTCACTTTTAATGAGGGGGTCGATGGTTCGAATCCATCACAGGTCACCATTTTCGGTCGATTAGCTCAGTTGGTAGAGCGCTACCCTTACAAGGTAGATGTCGCAAGTTCGAGTCTTGCATCGACCACCATTAAAAAGATCCAAAAATAGGCGGCCCCATCGTCTAGCGGTAAGGATCCCAGGTTTTCATCCTGGTTACAGGGGTTCGAATCCCCTTGGGGTCACCACTTCTAATTTTGAATGTTAAATTTTAAATGTTGAATTATTATAGTTCTTAATTCAAAATTCATAATTCATAATTCATCATTATATCTAAGTGTGCGGTCGTAGTTCAGTCGGTTAGAATGCCTGCCTGTCACGCAGGAGGTCGCGAGTTCGAGTCTCGTCGACCGCGCCACTTTTTCAAATCAACAAATACTTATACAGTGGCATCACAAATATTTTTTTATCCCCTATTTCAATTACAATTTCAACATCTTCAGTTATTAAATATCCAATATCAAGTTTGAAATACTCCATTGCTTCAATAAGACCGTTTATTTCCCTTTGCTTTGTTTTTTCATCATCTATTTTATAACTCACATTTACCAATACTTCTTTATCATCTAGTTTTGCATAAAAGTCAACCTCTTGCTTTTCTTTAAAATAATATATACTTTTTGTTTTTGCCCTTAAGTGTAAAAATACAAGATTTTCATATAGTTTACCCATATCTTTATCTATTGCATAATCATATATTTTTTTAAACCCATTATCTATTGCATAAACTTTCTTTGGATTTCGTTGTTCTTCTTTAATAGAGTTTCTGTATATCGGTACCGTAAAAAGAGTATATGCATCTTCTAGATAAGAAACATATTGGAAAATAGTATCTTTACTTAGTTTGTATCCAAGTGATTTGAACTCATTGTATAGTTTATTAAAACTCACAAGAGTAGCTATATTTGTAAAACAATATTTATTCAATACCTTAAGTAAACTTCTATTTGATATATTATATCTTTCAACTATATCTTTATATACTATTAACTCTAAATAATCACTCAAGATTTTTCTTGATATTGTACTATCCTCACCTATCGTTTCCGCAAATCCACCATCTTTGAGATAGGTTGATAGTGCATTTTTTATAAAGCTTAATGATTTTGAAGAGTTAAGATTTACCTCAATACCTTGAAATTTCAAATACTCTTTAAAGGAAAAAGGAAATATCTCATACGTTATCGTTCTTCCCCTAAGACTTGTAGCAATTTCAGACGACAAAAGCTTGGCACTAGACCCTGTTATAAATATTTGAAGATTTAGAGTATCGTATATACGTCTTATATATAATTCCCAGTTTGAAACGGCCTGTATTTCATCTAAAAAAAGATAAACTTTTTCATCTCTTTTTGTAGGATAAAGCTCATAATAACTCTCTAGTATCATATCAAGATGAGCTAATTCAAGGGGATAAAGTCTATCATCTTCAAAATTGATATAGATAATATTTTCTTTAGGCACCGAGAGTCTTATGGTATTTATTATATCAAATAATATAGAACTTTTTCCGCTTCTTCTAACACCGATAAGTGAAACTATTTTTTTACTATTTAACGGTATATCATAATCCCTTGAAAGTACACTTTTAGGAGATGATTCTATAAAGTCTGTAATTAATTTTTTGAATACTTCTCTCATTTTTATCCTTTTACATAAGGACAATTATAGTATTTTTTGTACCTATTGTCAAGACTATAATTCTTTATCTCAATCTTTAATATAAATTTTTACCTTTTACCTTTTACTTTTTACCTGAGTTCTTACCTTTTTTATGCTAAAATACTTCCTCAAACGACCCCATCGTCTAGTGGACAAGGACACTTGGTTTTCATCCAAGTAACGGAAGTTCGAATCTTTCTGGGGTTGCCAAATTATCCAAAATCTAAAAAGTAAAACTAAAGTGAAAAAAGCTACAAAAAAAGAGATAGAAGAACTTAAATCAATCCTAATCGAAAAATATAAAGACGCCAAAACAGAACTAAACTATACAAATGAATACGAACTCTTAATATCTATTATTTTATCTGCTCAATGCACCGATAAAAGAGTCAATATAATAACTCCTGCACTTTTTGAAAAATACCCGTCCACAAAAGAGCTTTCGGTGGCAAATTTGGAAGATGTGAAGTCACTCATAAATAGTTGCTCGTTTTTTAACAATAAAGCAAAAAACATTATAGAAATGGCAAAAGCTGTAGAAGAAAAACACGGTGGAGAAATACCAAGAACTCAAAAAGAGCTTATCTGCCTTGCAGGAGTCGGACAAAAAACGGCAAATGTTTTTATGATAGAGTACGAAAACAAAAATCTTATGGCTGTAGATACTCACGTATTTAGAGTTGCCCATAGATTTGGTCTATCTGATGAAAAAACAGCTATAAAAACAGAAGCTGAACTTTCAAAAAAGTTTAAAACCGATTTGCATATACTTCACCAAGCTATGGTACTTTTCGGAAGATACATATGCAAAGCGGTAAGTCCTGATTGTAGTAGTTGTATAGCTCCTCATCTTTGCAAATCTAAAGATAGTTTTAAAGTTAATTAGGCTAAAATACTTTAAGATTAATTTTATATATGGGAGTGATTTATGATTAAAAAGATAGTTATTACATCATTAGTATTTTTTAGCTCCGCACTAAGTGAACCGATAAATTTCAATAATATAGAGCCTTCAGTATTTGGAGAATTTCATCAAGTAAAAGAACCTGAACCTTTACCTCAAGACTCAAAAAACATAGTTGAAGAGGTAAAAGTTTTTTTTGATAACGAATACAATAAACTACAAAATAAAATCAAAGAATTAGCATTTTCGTTTTTGGGTCAACAATATAAATTCGGGGCATCAAAAGAGAGTGCAAAAACAGATTGTTCTTTATACACTCAAAACGTATTTTCACAAATAGGTATCAAGCTACCTAGAAGTTCTATAGAACAATCAAGCGTTGGGGTAATGGTTCCAAAAAATGAGCTTCAAGTGGGTGATTTGCTATTTTTTAGAACATATAGAAAAACAGTATCTCACGTAGGTATATATATAGGTGATAATAAAATGATACACGCTTCTTTTAAAAATAAAGAGGTTGAGATAGAAACTCTTGATAAGAAATACTATAAAGAGAGATTTTTATTTGCTAAGAGGGTTATAGAACCTTCCTCTTAAGCACTTTGTGATTCTTTTAAAATCCCATAAAAGTTTGGGTTTGCCCAGATGAGCCGAACTCTTCGTCTATATCTTTTGCTATTTGTAAGAAATCTACTCCGTTGATAGTTTTAAGACCTTTTATAATCTCTTTTTTACCGCTTACCAGTTCTTTTGATTTGATACCGTGACTTATAGACAAACTAGCCTCTATAAAAGCTGAAAGCTTATCACACTGTTTTAATGCGTGACCGTCTATGGCACTATATTTATCGAGGTTGTAGCTACTTACGCTATCTACGGCTTTTACTTCACCGTTATCTATAATTCTATCCAAAAACTCATCTTTTTTATCGCCCATAAGACCTAGTATATAAGCAAACTCGCTTCTTAAAGACTCAGGGATATTTGGTAATATCTCCTCTTCTATTTTTGCTATTTCGTATTCGCTTATAATTTCGCTCAAATCATCTACGCTGTATTTAACAGGACTTATAATATCTCTAGTCAAAGCCTCAGGTAAGTCGTGGAATAATGCACAAAAGAAATTACTCTCTAGTCTTTTTGGACAAGCATTTACTTTCAAAGAGTAAAAATAAGAAAAAATAGCAACCGTTAGCATATGTCCTAAAACAGATGTTTCCGGTATTCTTGGAGTTTGAGCCCATCTTTTTTGGAATCTCAAACGACCGCTCAAATCTATAACTTTTGCTAGTTTTTTGTTTAGTGCTATTTTTCGCACTGCTATTAGCTCATAATAGTCTTCTATCTCTTCTTCTACCGCTTTTTTGACGCTCTCTATATCGTTTAAAAACTGACTTGTTTGATATACTATACTAAATTCCCATCTAGTAGATAGGTACGAAGCAGCTTTATGGATAAATCTCTCTTTTTGGTATGTGGTCTCATCATTTAGATACTCTTCAAATTTTTGTAAGAAATTACCGTCATCTATATCTGCCAAAGATGTTTTTAATTTACCTATAACCCATGAATTTATCTCTTTTTTCTTTTTTTGCAAAGCATTTCTAAATACATCAGGGCGAATATCGGTCACTACGACACGTCTTAAAAACTCAAATATACCAGCTTCTATAAGGTGAGTCATATTTACGTCTTTTTCCATTTTTGCGATAAAATACGCTATGACGAACTTATGAGCTTGTTTGTCAAGTTCTACAAGCTCAACCATCCTTGGATAGTCGTTCCATCTTTGAATAGATGCACTAGAAAAGATATATTCTATTATTTTTGGGTTTATCACTTATTATCCTTATCATCAGTAAAAAAAATCAACTTTTTACCTAATAGCATCAAAGCTACAACACTAAGTACAACACTGTATGCTACTAAGTCACTTCCCATATTATCTCCTACAACTACCTAATAAATTGATTTTTTCCACACGCCCTGAGTGTCTTCCGCCTTCAAATTCAGCTTCACACCAGTGGTTGATAATAGACTCAATCATCCCCTCACCGCTTACTCTCTCACCCAAACATATTACGTTTGCGTCATTATGGTTTCTTGCCATTGTAGCACTATATTCATTGTGGCAAAGTGCAGCTCTGATACCGTCATACTTGTTGGCTGCCATACTCATACCTATACCGCTTCCACATATTAATACGCCAAAACTCTTATAATCATCGGCAATAACAGCTTTACACACTTCACCTGCATAGTCAGGATAATCAACCCTATCGGCATTGCTCGGTCCTAGGTCAATTACATCATGCCCTTTGTTTTTAAGTAAGCCTATTACAAAATCTTTTAGTTTAAATCCGGCATGATCACTTGCTATATAATATTTAGTCGTTACACGAATTCCACTTTGTTCCATCATTAATAAATCCCTTCTTTATAGTTTGGTATATTATCATCTGCCTTAATACTTTTTTCTATGGTTTCAACAGCTTTGAACATCCTATTCCATTGTATCTCATAATTTTCATTCCAACTAAAATAGATAAACCAAGGTTTCCCTACGATATATTTATATGGTACGGTTCCCCAAAATCTACTGTCGTTACTATGGTCACGATTATCACCCATCATAAAATACTCATCATCAGGGACAATCACAGGGAACATATCAAAAAGCTGTCTTGGTTGAAAGCCGTTATCAACTACATTTGGGTCATTATGGATTCCAGGGTGTGCCTCTTTATATGGATTTACTACCCATAATTGATCACCTATTTCTATGATTTTTGAAGCATCGTAATTTGCTTTTACATATTCATTACCCTCTTTTGGATGAAGATATAAATCCTTATTTTTCAAAGCTATAGTATCACCACCAACGGCTACACATCTTTTTACATAGTGAATATTCTCTTCATGTGGGTATCTAAATACTACAATATCACCTCTTTGAGGTCTATCTCCTTCTATCAAGTGTCCGTTGCCGTTGAAATCAGGAAGTACTTTGACCTCTATCCATGGGATTCTTGGGGTAGGAATACCGTATGCAAATTTCTTTACAAAAAGCATATCCCCTACTCTAAGGGTACTTATCATACTCCCACTTGGTATAACAAATGCTTGAGCTATAAAAAATATAATAAAAAGAACGATAACAACGGTTCCCGTCCAACTACTGCTAAAACCATAAAGAAGTTTCAAAAATGAAGCTGTAGCTTGTTTATCTTTAAATGGGTTATTCATTAGTTTTGTCTCATTTTAGCTGATTTTATAGTATTTACAAGTAACATAGCTATAGTCATAGGTCCTACTCCACCTGGTACAGGTGTGATATAAGAACATTTCGGTGCAACTTTATCAAAATCAACATCACCTACTATTTTACCGTCACTTAGTCTATTTATACCTATATCAATAACAATAGCACCCTCTTTTATCATATCTTCTTTGATAAGTCCAACAACACCTGTACCGACACATACTATATCTGCTTTACTCGTATGAGCCTTTAAATCTTTTGTAAAAATATGGCAAATATCTACCGTTGCATTTGCATTTAACATAAGTGTGGCAAGAGGTTTACCCACTATATTACTAGCACCCACTACGCATACGTCTTTACCTTTTACATCTATATCGTACTCTTTTAGAAGTTCCATAACACCGTACGGAGTAGCAGGGATAAAGCCGTCAAGTCCTGCCCTTACACGCCCTACATTGAAAGGATGAAAACCGTCAACATCTTTTTTAGGGTCTATTGCTTCAAGTATCACGGTAGTATCCACATGACTCGGAAGCGGAAGTTGTACCAAAATACCGTCTATATTTGGATTTTGATTCATCATGTCTATAGTTTTTAATATAGAATCTTGAGATATAGTAGCCGGCATTTCATGAACTACCGAATAAATACCTGCATCACTACATGATTTGCTTTTCATTTTCACGTAAGTTGCACTAGCAGGGTCGTTTCCTACTAAAATAACAGCTAATCCAGGAGTTATCTCTCTTGTTTGTTGAAGCTCTTCAACATCAACTTTTACTTGTTTTTTAATTTTGTCTGAAAGGGCTTTACCGTCTAAAAGTACCATAATAGAATAATCCTTTATTAATTTTTATCCTGATATAATATCAAAAATTCGTTTATATAAAGGTTAGATATTTGAAGTTGTTATTTTTGTTTCCATTTTCTGTGATGTCGCTATTTGCCAATGAAGATTTATCATTTATCACAAATTATGAATACGGTCAAATGCTGTACTCAAATCCTCGTGGAATAGGTTGTGTAAAATGTCATGGAGAAAACGGCAAAGGTGAAGTAATAGCTACATACACAGATAGAGAAAAAGATGGACAAATGGTTACAAAAACTATCATAGCACCAGATATAAGTCAAAAAACCATAGATGAATTAAAAAAAGTATTAAATGTTAAAAAAAGTGAATCCTTAGTGATGCCTACATATTTTTTGACAAATGAAGAGATAGAATCGATTCACTATTACATAACAAATAAAGGAAGATAAGATGATAAAAAGCGTACTTATGGTAGCAGGAGACAATGAAAAACACTTAAATAAAATACCCAATCTTAAATGTGACATAGCTATGATAAATCTTGAAGACGGTATGTTTGACAAAGATAAAGCTAGAGTAATGGTGTATGAAAAACTAAAAACTTTAAAATGTGACACACCAAAAATAGTAGTAAGGGTAAATTCGCTTGATACGTGCGGAGAAGAAGATATAAAACTAATCAATAAAGTAAAACCTTATGCTATAAGAGTAGCCAAAATAAAAACAAAAGAAGATGTGAAAAAAGCAATAAGTCTAATAGATAAAGATATTCAGGTTCATCTTTCTATAGAAACAAAAGAGGCTTTTAATTCAATAAGTGAGTTTAAACTAGATGCTAGAGTAACTACGCTTTATCTTGGTATTTTGGACTTACTAGAATCACTGATGCTTCCACAATCTATTTTGACTCTAGGAAACCCTACAATAGAATACATACTAAGTAAGTTTTTGATAGATAGCAAAACTCACGGTTTTTACCCTGTATCATTTACATATCAAGACTATAGAAATCTCGGTGAATTTGAAGATTGGTGTGCAAAAGAGAAAAAAATGGGATTTAGTGCTAAAAGCTGTATAAGTCCTGATCAAGTCGATATAGTAAATAGAACTTTTGCTCCTAATTCAAAAGAGATAGAACGTGCAAAATATATAATAGAAGTTTTTGAGTCCAAGAAAAAAGAAGGGTGTACCGGATTTGTAGATGAAAGATACGGTTTTATAGATGAACCTATTTATAAACACGCACTTTTGGTTGTTAAATAAAGGGACTTGTTAATTTTTGATTTACATTGGTTTGATATAATAAACCAAAATTTTTTATAGGCTATATAATGTTTGAACGGTTTTTAAGATTTTTTATAGATAACGCAAGGATGAACTATACTTTGTTTGTCCTTGTTTTTGCACTTGGTATATATTCATATATCAAAATGCCAAAAGAGATTTTCCCTAGCTTTGATTTGGAAATGATTTCCATAGCCGGTGGATATAGCGGTACTTCCATAGATATACTAGACAAAATGGTGGTTACCAAAATCGAAGATGAGCTAAAGAATATAGACGGTATCGATACTATGACTACCATCATATCTCCAAATAGATTTACGATAGTATTGGAACTTCAAAAAGGTCAAAACAAATATAACCTATCCAGTAAAATAAAAGATAGCGTAGATACCACAAAACAAAATCTTCCAAGCGATATGAATACTCCTACCGTAACGGTACTTGATAGAAAAAGAGATTTAGTAGAACTTGTACTCACGAGTGATAAGCTATCTTTGGATGAATTAAAACCTATTGCAGATGAACTAAAAAGTCAAGTATCATCGGTAGAAGGTATATCAGAGGTCAAAATATACGGAGATAGTGATTTATTTTATGAAATAATAATCCACGAACAAAAGATTTCAGCACTAGGTCTTAATAAAAATGATATTTTTACAGCCGTAAGTAATCTTTCTTATATATTTCCCGTAGGTAAAATAGAAGATAGCAAACAACATTTTTATGTATCCACAAACAATGGTAATAAAAGTATAGAAGAGTTTGAAAATACTATAATTAGAATAAATAGCAAAAATATATACTTAAAAGATGTTGCTAGTATCGCAAAAAAATACGAAGACAGTTCAACTTTATATTCTCTAAACGCTCAAAACTCTATCAGTCTTGCCATATCACAACTTGCTACTGCAAATGCAATAAAAATAGCCGATGAGATAAGAGTCATTACCGACAAAGTTAATAAATCTCAAGATGTATATAATATATTTATTAACAAAGATGATTCAAGTAGAATAAAAGAGAGACTTGACATAGTTATATCAAATATTATACTTGGTGTTATACTGATTACAATACTTGTTGCGTATCTAATAAATACTAGAATGGCTTTTATTATAGTTATAGGGATACCGACATCTTTTGTCATATCTGCCGTGTATATGTATCTTACGGGATATTCTATCAATATGATTTCACTAGTTGGTATCCTAATAGCTCTTGGTATAGTGGTAGATGACGCTATCATCGTAAGTGAGCATATACAACAATATATTGAAAAAGGGATGGAAGCAAAAGAAGCTGCAATTTTAGGTGCAAAAGAGATGGTAAAACCTGTCACTATTGCTTCTTTGACTACACTTTTTTCTTTTATTCCCGTTCTACTTATAAGCGGTACGTTGGGTGAAGTTATGAAACTTATCCCTATTGCAATATCTGCTCTTGTAATGGCGTCACTTTTAGAATCTTTTATATTTTTACCTATACATGCTGCTCACACACTCAAAAAAGATGTAAAAACACTTTCATGGGAGAGAGCAAATATTATCTACTCCAAAGCCATCCATCTTTGTATGCAATACAAAAAAACTTTCTTGATTTTATTTTTTATTATGGTTCCTGTAATGATAGTTTTTGCGGTAAAACAATCAAAGTTCCAGATGTTTCCACAGTTTGATGCAAGTGATGTAAGAATAGCCGTAAAAGCTCCTAACAACAAGACTTTGGAAGAGACTTTTGAAATAATACAATCTATAGAAAAAGATTTGCTATCCAAAAAAGATGAGTTTTTTATCAAAAGTATCGATTCAAAAGCAGGAAGTCGTACAGACTCTGCAGGTAATACTGAAAACTTACCTTATGTAGGGGCTATTACGATAGAACTAGAACAACTAAAAGCAGATAATTTCGTAGATAAGTTTATAACTCCTTATTTGAGTCTTTACTATGACCCTGATAATCGCCCAAGAGATAAAAAATCTATGCAAATAGCAAAACAAGTAAATATGTTTTTAGAAAAAAAAGGGTACAAAGAAAAATACAATCTTGAAGATTTAAGTGTGGTAGAAAGAAAGGTAGGACCTATAAAAACTGATATTGCAGTCGCTTTAACACACAACAACAAACAACTTATTATTGAATCGATAGACAAGCTTGAAAAAGAACTAGCTTCTATTAAAGGGGTTCATACTATATATAACTCAATAAGTTTCGGTATAGATGAAATAAAACTAAAAGTCAATCAATACGGCTTAAGTCTTGGCGTGGATGAAACATACCTTGGAAGCTACCTTTCAAATCTATATCTTTTGAAGAAAAAAGGGGTTGCATTTGATGATACGGGTATGCTTGATATAAAAATAAAAAGCAACTCAAAAGATGACTTTGAAGCTTTTAAAAACTTACCTATTACGCTAAAAGACAACTCTGTAGTAAGACTAAATGAAATAGCTGAGTTTCAAATCATTAAATCATTTGAAAAAGTTGCAAAGGAAAACGGTATCACAAACTATTTCGTATATGCAAACGTTGACCCAAAAGTCATAACTGCTACGGAAGTTTTGAGTATGATTGATGGAAAGCTAAATGAGATAAAAGACACAGGAGTTAAAGTAGCACTAAAAGGGGAAGAAGAGAGAAAACAAAATCTCAAAACCGATATGATAGCAGCTTCTGCTCTTGCTATATTACTGATTATGCTCTCTTTGTTGTATTTATTTAACTCTTTTAGAGATACCTTTATCCTTATGAGCGTAATACCTTTTTCTTTCTTAGGTGTTTTAATAGGACATCAAGTTTTGGGCTTAAATCTAAGTATGCCTTCACTTATAGGTGGTCTTGGACTAGCCGGAGTTGTAATAAACGACGGTATTATTATGATGACTTTTTTACAAAAAGCAAAAACTTTAGAAGAAGTATTTACACAATCGGTTAAAAGGCTAAGACCTATCATACTAACTACAGTTACCACTATCGTAGGTATGCTAACACTAATGTTCTTCCCTACAGGACAAGCAGCAATTTTCCAACCTATAGCAATAGCTCTAGGATTTGGTCTTGCATGGGGTACCGTTATAAACCTGTTATATTTACCGGTACTTTATAGCTTTCTAAAAAGAATCAAGTAGCAGATACGACTACTTGATTTCTACCTTTATTTTTTGCTTGATATAAAGCAATATCTGCTCTTTTGATAATATTATCAATATTGTGGTCATCACTACTCATTTGAGCTACACCAATACTAGTAGTAATATTAACAACTCTACCGTTAACCTCGCAAGATGACCTTTCAACGACTATTCTAAGTTTATTTGCCAATGCAACGGCACCTTTTACATCTATATTATTAATACAAATACAAAACTCTTCACCGCCTAATCTTCCGAAAATATCACTTTGTCTTAAGTTCTCTTTCACTTTATGGGCAAAATTTTTCAATACTTCATCACCGCCGTCATGACCGTATGTGTCATTTACGTTTTTAAACTTATCTATATCAAAAAGTAGTACGGATAAAGGCATTTTAGCCCTTCTTGCAAACTCAAAGGCACTTTGGGCTTGCTCATAAAAATATAGCCTACTACTTACACCCGTAAGAAAGTCTTTACTTACCATTTCTTGAAGTTTTTCGTTTGCTATAAACAACTCTTTAGTTCTTGTTTTTACTTTTTGTTCTAGTTCTATATTAAAATCTTCTATCTCTTTGTTTTGATTTTTTAGTCTTTTGTTTACAATCATAAGTTTGACTACAAGTAGAACTATAATAAAAATACTCAAAGTCAACACTATAATAGTAGATTTGTATTTTTCCCATATATCGTAAACATTAAAATCTTGACTTGTATAAGGTTCTAGTTTCAATGCTTTATGTATATTATGAACCTCTTTATCATCTATAGGAGTAATCCATGAAATCCCTTTTTGTTCATAAGACAAAAGACTAAGTAATACGTTTTTTGACAAACTTTGTGATACATGGTTTAATTTCACAAAAGACCATTCAGGATATAATGCACTACTTACTAAAAATGGGAAGTTTTTGTGAGATTGTTGGTTCAGTACATAAACATCATCAATATTTATATGTCCTGCACTAGCTAACTCTTCCAAAACACCTGTTCTTATTATACCTACGTCATATTTTGAGTTCAAGACATCTTTGATTGTATTATATGCTGAAGTAGAAAAACTTAAATTTGTATTTTTATCTAAGTTCAAACCATAATTAGATAATAGTTCATACTTAGATATAACATATCCACCAAAAGAATTTGGATGCACGGCTACAACTTTTTTGTTTTTTATATCTTTTATCTCTTTTATTTTAGAATCTTTTCTTACAAAAACAGTACTTCCAAAATTACTAAAAGACTGATTATTGAATTTTTTTTGTAATGTAGCAAGTTTTATCAAAGAATACTTTGACTCAAACTTTACATATGTAGATGGATTTGATATGACAAAATCAATATTCTGCGACCCTATCATACTTTCAATATTGTTAAAACTCAAATGTACCATTTCAAAATTATAACCTGAAATATGGTTGTTTAGATATTCAATCAAAGGTTGATATTGTTCCATAACAGATTGTATATCCAATGATGAAAGTATCCCTATTTTAACAGTTTGTACGTTTATTTTTAGTGGGTCGATAAACTCTTTTATATTATTGTCAAAACCGATAAGCCCTGTGATAGCATAAATCTTTGTTATAGATTCTATTTTCTTTTCATCCAAAATACCTATTCTATCTACACCGTTATAAGCAAGTTCTTTTAGTACTTTTCCTTCAAAAATAAGATGTTCAAGAGTTTTGTTTTGAGTATTGTACTTTTCAAATATTAGTTTTGCTGTTTCTTCTATATTGTCAAATGCATATTCCCACCCTTTAAGACTTGCTTTGGTGAACTCTTTGGCACGATTTGGATATTTTTCTACCTCTTCTTGAGATGTAAAAAGTAAATCACCGTAAAAATCAAATCCGTAATCTTTTGGATTTAATGTATTAAAAAGTATTTTATTTTGATTCAAGGTATATGGTTCGTTAGAAAGGTAACAAGCCATAGCACTTGTTTTTTTCTCGATTAAATCTTGAATATCAAAAGAGTGTGGTTGTATTATCAAATCTCTTATATTCATATTCTGACTTGCAAACATAGATAAAATTGCAGTGGATTCTACTTCGTCGTTTGTAACCATGATTTTTTTATTTTTAAGGTCTTTTGGTTGTGTTATGTTTAAATCCGTAGTAAGTAAAACAGACGGTGAATCTTGGAAAATAGCAGATAAAAGGATAATCTTCTTACCTTTATACCTATCTATAAGAAGGGATGATCGTCCTGTACCGTATGTGGCTTTGTTCTTAAGTACCTTATCAACTACATTCGTATCTTTTGTCATTTCTAGTAGTTCTACATCAAGTCCTGCGTCTTTATAATACCCTTTTTCTTTGGCAATATAATATCCTGCAAATTGGAACTGGTGAAGCCACTGTAATTGTAAAGTAACCTTTTGATTTGCAAAGACAACATCAAAGGCAAAAAGAAAAAATACAAATACTAAAAACTTTTTTATAGTATATACCTTAAATATGAATTAAATTAAGCACTATACTA
>DISL01000009.1 GCA_002421845.1 Epsilonproteobacteria bacterium UBA6211
ACGTAAAAGAGGCTTTGGTAAGGGTTGAAAATATGTACCTTGAAGCAAGACCTACGGCTAATATAGGATTTATCCGTGCGCAAATAGTAAGTGCAGTTGATATTATTTTGCAACTTGTAAGGTTTCCCGACGGTAGTAGAAAGGTTATCGCTATCAGTGAGCTTGAAAAAAGGATGGAAGATAACGGAGTAATTTCGTTGAATGATATTTTTAGATTCAAAAGAGATACAAGTGACCTTAAAAAAGTAAAAGGTACTTTTGAAGTTTTAGCTACTCCTACAAGAACCGTAGAGCAAATGAATATGTTCGGTGTGGATATTGATAAAAGAGTATTTGATGCAAAATTTGAGATGACTAGAGAGATGTTGATAGAAGAGCTTGAAAAAGACCTTCCTTCAAAAATGTGTGGTTGGAAAAATGAAAATCTAAATGTCTTTATGCAAAGAGATTCATCTTTCTTCTTAAGATGGCCGCATTTTCAACATATGTATTGATTAAGGATAAAATTTGGATTTTTTAGTTTGGTTTTTTATCATTGTTATCCCTGTGCTTTTTGTAACATCTGCATATTTCGCACTTGATTATTATTTGGAACACAAAAAAACACAAGATATTATCAAAAGATTGATAGTAGATAATACAAAAATCATAGATAAGAGTAAACAAAATGATTTTGTTGATTTTAGAAAAACAAATTGGCTAAGAAGTAAACTGAATTTTGCAGGTTTTTTACATTTTAGTGCCGAGTATGTTTTTACGGTGATAAGTTTGGCGTTCGGTGCATTGGCTGCTATTTTGATATATTTTGTAATACCTCATATTCTTACACTNNTAAGACAAGAAGAGTTTAATAATTCACTTAAAGAAGTAATAGATAAAGTAACGAGTATGATGAAAAGCGGTGTCGGTTTTGAACAAGCTCTTAGAAAAGCTGTTATTACTTGCAAATCAGATTTTGCAAGGGATGTTTTGAATATTTATCTAAATGAAAAAGACATTATCGGTGAAGTTAAGGCTTTTGAGAAAATGTTTATTTTGGTTGACTCAAAAGAGCTTAGGATATTTTATCTTACTATTATGATAGGTCGTCAAAGTGGTGGTAAGTTTTCAAATACTCTTGATAAATTGAGAAAAACTTTACAAGACCAAGGTGAACTAAAACAAGAGATTATATCATCCACAAAAGAGATAAAAGTGGGTACTTATATGATTTTGGGGTTGGTAGTGTTTATCTATATTATGATGAACAAATCATTAGAAGGTACTTTGGATGCTCATTTCTTTGGTTCTACAGAGGGTAAAATACAAATGTTTTTTATAGCTTTGTGGGTTGGATTTGGGTTGTTTGTAAATAATCTATTAACAAAGGTGAAATAATATGGGCTATTTTTTTATATTATTACCTTTATTTATAAGTGCGTTAGTCGTATTTTTGTATTTGTATCAAGATAGATTAAAAACCAAAAAGCTTATAGTAGCTTTATCTAGACTTGATGTTTCCGATATTATCGATAAACAAAAAAATATTACAAAAAATCCTCAAAGTACAACTGATTTTAATTTAAAATTGATACAATCAGGGATAACGCTCAAAGAATATAATGAAGCTAAATTTCTTTTTGTTCTTATAGCTATTATTATCGGCGGTGTTTTACCGTTTTTCTTACCTTTTACATTGAGCATAATCGCAGTTGTATTGGCTGTACTACTTGCCGTATTTAGCGGTCAGATTTATTTGGCTATGTCAAAGGCTGAACGTGTAGAAAAAATCAACAATGATTTGGGTGTATTTCTTGATTTGATAAATGTTATCCTAGAAGCGGGGGGAAGTTTGAAAAATGCTTTTTTTCAAGTATCCAACAAAGCTCACGGCATAATATGCGAAGATTTACTAAAAGAGATAGCGATTTTAGAATATGAAATGACAAATTACTCAACAAAGAAAGCTTATGAAAATTTGAAACAGCGAGTTGATAGTAAGGAGATGGATAAAATAGTTGACTTTTTGATTTTGAGTGAAGAGACGGGTATAGGTGTAAAAAATATCTTTTCGATGCAATCTGATGAGATGAGAAAAGAGAAGTTTTACAAAATAAAAGGTAAAGTTAGTACATTAAATATGTATCTTATGATTGTAATTTTTATTTTTGTTCTACCTGCATTAAGTGCTTTTATCATCTTCCCGATGATGGCAGGTAGATTAAGCTTTGGAATATAAAGGATGGTAGATGAAATTCAATAAACAAATAGCCATAATCTTGGTTTTAGGGTCATTTTTGCTCTCAGCTATAGGTGCTGCATATTATTTCTATTCGGCACATAACAAGACTGTTGTACAAATGAGTCAAAAAGTCAAGGTATATGTAGTGAGTAAGAGTGTTAAATCAGGTCATCAGTTTGGTGAAAAGGATTTGAAAGAGCATTTTATAACAAAGCAGGAGCTTTTGGCAAAACCTCTAAGTTCAGGTGAGATTGTAGGTAAGTATGCAAAAGTGGATATGTTTGAAAATGAGATGATTATCAAAGAGAAAATAAGTGATACTTTAGAGCAAAGAGAAGAAGATTTAATCAAATCAGATTTCAAAAACAATAGTTATAATATGGGTTTTAGAATGTTTAATAACCCAAATTATACATTGAAAAGAGGTGATATTATAAGTATAGTTTCCACATATCCTATAACTGCCGATAAGCTTACACAGTATTCTGTTCAATATGTTGCAAAAGATGTTGAGGTACTAGGATTTATTTTACTAGGTAAACCGGTAGCACAAGTGTTTAATAGACAAAAAGTTACTAAGATAGTAAATAAAAAAGAGATAGAAGTAGAAGAAGACATCAAGGCTGATGAATTGGTTTTGGATATTAAAAGTGATGTATTATTGAATTTGATTAATGATTATAATAGAGGTAACCAACTTTGGATGGTGAAAAGAAATGCAACAAAAACCGATGAAACAACGACAGTGGTTGCAGATGTAGCTCAAACTGCCGAAGAACAAAAAGTTGACGGTAAGATAAATGATATTTTACAAGTTGATAGTAAGCAAAAAACGGTAGTCAAAATGGATTACAAGTATAGATGGTATGTACCTGCAAATCTGACAAGTGCAAAAACAGCTACGGTAGAGTATGCAGATACGAAAGCGGTATATAGTGAGACCGTAAAAATGGCTTCTAATAACGTTCAAAAATGTACAGATAATAAAGATAATTTGATAGTTGTTACAGGCGGAAGCGTATATCTTAGAAGTGGGCCTGATATGAGTTTTAAATCAAAATTTGTGGTTTATAAGAAAAATATTATACCTTTTGAAGAGCGTTTAGGTGATTGGTATAGAACCTGTGACGGTTTATATATCCATTCTAAATATGTTTCTGAAATAAGTTATGAAGAAGCGGTAAAAAAAGTAAATGAAGACAAATAAAAAAATCTACAAAGGGGCAATAGACCAAATAATGCTTTGGATGGTGTTATTCTCTATTTTTGTAGGCTTCTTATTTTTTATTATAGATTATTCTACTGCTATTAGGATGAAAGATAACTGTGATACTATAGCAGATTATGGAGCTAGAATGACTGCATTAGGAAAAGATACTACGGTTATAAGTGACGGGATTAATAATCTTAAGTTGGATTATTTTCCAAATGTAGGTTCAGGCTCTATAGTGTGTACTACCGATAGCGGAGTTGAGAATTATCAAGTGATTTTCAATGTATATGCTACGTATAATAGTAATTTCTTGCAAAATAGTAGTATTCATGCAAAAAGAGTTGTATTCAACGAAATAAACAAGTTTCAAATAACTTGTAATTTGACATTAAATTAAAGGGGATAGTATGAAATTCTTTATAAAACTAATATTTATTGTTGCTATGATTTTAGGCGTATCTTATGCTAACAATATATCAATAGAGCAAAACAGTTATAAGGTTTTGGATTTGGAAAAAAGGGCGAAGAATATAAAAGTAACCGATAGTAAGATAGTTGAAGTTACTTTTATAGAAGATAAACTTGACCCTTTTAAAAAATTGAAAGTTTTGGGTAAGGATTTTGGTAATGTTTCATTACTCATCACCTATGAAGACGGAGCTATAGAAACTTTTGATTTTAGTGTAGTGAAAAATATTAAAAGTATAGTTGCGGCAGTTCAGGAAAAATACCCTAATGTCAAAATATCTCAATCAAACGATAATATCATAATAGACGGTATGGTAGATTCTATCCCAGATAAAGAAAAAATCAAAGATATGTTTAAAAAAGCAGGGATTGATACGGATAATAGATTTATCGATTTGGCAACTACGAATAACACAAAAAAAATGGTAAGAATCAAACTTTATATCGCTGAAATTAATAATGACAAAGGTATGACTCTAAAAAATAATTGGAGTGTTGGATTTAAGAATTATCATATAAATGATACTAACAATGTGGCTTATAAGTACGATGCAGCTGGTCTTAATTCAACACATTATGCCTCTTATATGCCGGAGGTTTCTGATGCAATGGGTACTATTATGGCTCAGTCTGTATCTTTGACGGGTGGTCTTACATCGACTGCAAATTATTTGACCAATAAATTTAATGTGGGCTTGACACTGAATTATCTAGCTTCCCAAGGGGTTGCTACTATCCTTACCGAATCAACACTCCTTACGACTGAAGATAAAGCTGCTAAGTTTTTGGCAGGTGGTGAGCTTCTTATCAAAAAACAAACCCTTAATGCAAGTGGAATACCGGCTACTGAATATGAAGAAAAGGAGTATGGTATCATTCTTGATATATTAGCTAGTAAAATAATCAATAATGATTATATAGACCTTACCATATCTACGCAATCAAAACAAATTGATTCAAACAAAGCAAATTGGGTAGATAATATACCTGCATTTACAAATAGAAGAGTTGAAACAAACGTAGTTGCACAAAACGGCTCTACTATAGTTCTTGGAGGGCTTATAAATAATCAAGATACCAAAAATATAGACAAAATTCCTTTGCTAGGGGATATACCTATTTTAGGGCATCTATTTAGAAGCAAAGATTTCCAAAACGGAAGTAGTGAGCTAGTGTTTTTTATAACTCCTGAAGTTGTAGAACCGTCTCAAAACTTCCAAGCAGATAAATTGGAGAATTTTAGAAATACTATGAAAGAGAAAAATGAAGCGATGGAAGAGGCTTCAAAAATAGGTCTAAATCCTTTTAAATCAGACGAGAAAAAAGAAGAGACAAAATAATCAATATTTGGGCTATTTGCCCAAATATTCAATACTACAAGACTAAAACACCATCTATTCGCTTGAGTGCCTCATGGGCTTTTGGGTCAAATTTATATCCGCTTTGAAGAACAATGTCGGCTAGTTTTGATTTGATAACTATATTAAGTTCTTGTTTACCTTGATTTTTGGATACCACATCAAATAAATCATATAGTACTCTATCGTCATTGCTTATATTTACCTCTACGGTAAGCGGAGGGATTTCCACTTCTACTTTTTTTTGTTTTATTTTCTCTTTTTTTGCATCTTCTAGGGATTCTAGTTTGAGTAAATTCATCCTAGTAAAATCACCGTCTTTTGAGATTTTTACTTTAAATCCTATAGGCTCATCCAAATCAAAAGATTTTAATTCTTCCATTTTTGATTCAAATAGCATAAGTTCTATATTGCCGTGTAAGTCCATAATACTAGCTATTCCGAACTTATTCCCTTTTTTAGAGATTTTTGTAGTGATTTCTTCAATTTTACCTATAAAAAGTGCTTCGGAACCATCAGCTAATTCGTCTATTTGAGAACTTAACGTATAATTCATCTTATCTAAAATATCTCTGTATTTATCTAGCGGATGCCCTGATACATAAAATCCTAAAGTCTCTTTTTCAAGCTCTAGTATTTCTTTTGCTTCATATTCCGCCATTTGATTGATAGTTAGTTCAACGGTTACCATTTCCTCTGCATCACCAAAGAGTGAACCGGTAGCCATTTTCTTGGCACTTGATGCTTTTGAAGATGCTTCAAGAATAGCTTCTATCTGTGCTAGTATAGCTTTTCTACTATATCCAAAAGCATCCAATGCCCCTGATTTTGCTAGGGATTCTATTACTTTTTTATTTACTTTAGAACCGTCTATCCTACTTACAAAATCACTAAAATCACGAAACGGCTCATCTCCCCTTGCAGCTATTATAGAGTTGATAGCCACCTCTCCTGCACCTTTGATAGCTCCAAGACCGAATAAAATAGCATTTTTACCCTCTATAGTAGCAGCGCTAAAATCTAGTATTGATTTGTTTATATCAGGTGGGAGTAGCTCAATACCAAGACGCTTTACTTCATCTACGTATTTTACCACTTTTTCCGTTTTGTCCTTTTCACTTGTTAGAAGTGCAGCCATAAATTCCGTAGGGTAATATGCTTTTAGGTAGCTTGTATAGAAGGTAACCATTGCATAGGCTGCCGAGTGAGATTTATTAAAACCGTAACCGGCAAATTTAACAATCAAATCAAACAGCTCTTCAGCCTTTGCTTTGTCAAAACCTTTGGCACTTGCACCGTCTGCGAATTGCCCTTTTAGTTTGTCCATCTCTTCTTTGNNTGATTTTTTTACCCATAGCACGACGTACCAAGTCAGCACCGCCAAGACTAAAACCACCGATAGTTTGAACTATCTGCATAACCTGCTCTTGATATACGATAACCCCGTAAGTCGGTTTTAGTATAGGCTCAAGGTCTGCAAACATATATGTGATTTCGGCTCGTCCGTGTTTTCTATCGATAAAGTCATCAAGCATCCCTGATTCCATAGGACCTGGTCTATAAAGTGCCAAAACCGCAATAATATCCTCAAAATTCGTAGGTTTTAGCTTTGAGTTGAGCTGTTGCATACCGCTTGACTCTATTTGAAATAGACCCAAAGTATTTCCGCTTTGGATAAGTTCGTAAACTTTTTTGTCATTTACGTCGCAAGTGGCGAAATCTATCCTTTTGCCGTGGCGTGATTCTATGAGTTTGTTTGCCTCTTCGATAACGGTTAGGGTCTTTAGACCAAGAAAGTCGAATTTGATAAGGTCAACGTCTTCTACGTATTTACCGCTATATTGGGTAGCTATGGTATCCATTCCGCTAGGTTTAAATAGCGGTGTCTTTTTCCAAAGGGGTTCATTGCTTATTACAACACCTGCAGCGTGTGTTCCTGCATTACGATTTAGCCCTTCAAGTGCTAGGGCAAATTCCCATACTCTTTTTGCGGTAGCATCACTTTCGCATAGCTCTTTTATGGCAGGTTCTTTTTCGTATGATGTTTTTAAATCAATCCCTAGCTCATCAGGAATAAGTTTTGCCATAGCATCTGCTTTTGCATACGGTACGTCAAGCACCCTTGCAACGTCTCTTATAACCCCTTTTGCCAAAAGCTTACCGAACGTGATGATTTGAGCCACATTGACCCTACCATACTTATCGACAACATAGTCTATAACCTCTTGTCGTCTTGCTTGACAAAAGTCCATATCAATATCGGGCATCGATACCCTCTCAGGGTTTAGAAACCTCTCAAAAAGTAAATCATACTTCATAGGGTCTATATCTGTGATTTTAAGTGCATAAGCTACCAAACTTCCCGCAGCACTACCCCTACCGGGTCCCACAGGGATACCAAGCTCTTTTGCTACACGTACGAAGTCCCAAACGATAAGCATATAACCCGGGAATTTCATATTATTTATGATAGTGATTTCTACTTGTAGTCTTTGTCTGTATGTTTCGTGTTGGTCTTGCGGTACAAGCAAAAGCCTATCTTCAAGCCCTTTTTCACATTCGTAAATAAATAAAACTTTATCGTTTTCCAAGGAGTATTCAAGTTCCGGTTCAGGCAATGCAAGATTGTATTTTTGTGCAAAATCCCTTGTAAATTTGAAGTTTGGTGGAGTAGGGTCTCCTAGTTTGATTTCGAGGTTGCATTTATCTACTATCTCTTGGGTATTTGAGATGGCTTCGGGAATATCTGCATAAAGTTTAGCAACTTCTTCCGGTTTTTTGAGATAAAACTCATGTACGGAGTGCTTTAGACGATTTGGGTCATCAAAGGATTTATTCATAGCAATACACATAAATGCCTCATGAGGCTCTGCATCTTGAGGTTTTAAATAGTGGGTGTCATTGGTGGCTACTATTTTTATTCCTGTTTCACGAGAAAGCCTTATGATTTGGTCATCTACGTAGTGTTGGTCACCTATACCGTGTCGCATAATCTCAAGATAAAAATCATCTCCGAAAATCTCTTTGTATTCAAGAGCTATCTCTTTTGCCCTTTCATAACCTTTTGCACCGAATTTTACGTTTCTTTCATTTACCGTATTAAGATGCCAGTTTACTTCCCCTTGTAAACATGCAGCACTACACACAATTCCCTTAGAGTGTTCACGAAGGAGTTGTTTATTTATCCTTGGATAATAGTAAAATCCGTTTAAATAAGCTTGAGAGCTTAGATACATAAGGTTTTGGTACCCTTCGAAATTTTTTGCATAAAGGCATAAGT
>DISL01000118.1 GCA_002421845.1 Epsilonproteobacteria bacterium UBA6211
TTGAAACACTAAGTAAATTTTCTAATATTATAATATCTATAGATTCAGCCAATAAAGATACTTTTGAAACATATCGAAGCGGTGGGAATTTTAATAAAATAATAGAAAACATCAAACAAGTCATACAATATAAAAAAGATGGATTGCTTAATAATACTACATTTAGAATCAATAGTGTACTTACACATCTAAACTATCAAGAGATAGAAGATATATATAAATTAGCATGTGAATTAGAGGTGTATAAACTTGAATTTGTAGAGGTTGAAAATTGGTATATCGAAAGTCAACAGGAGTATTTACCGTCATTGGACTTTATTAAAGAATCAAGAAAAGTATCTCCTAGTATAAAATATAAGATTGATGTATTATCGACAACAGATATGCCTATAAGAGTTGGGCATATACAAAGTAGCCCAAGAAAAAGTACATGTAATTGGCCGTTTAATAATGTTTTCATAACAGTTGATGGATTTGTAACACCTTGTTGTATAAGAATGGATCCAAATGTATTTAATTTTGGTAATATTTATGAAAATAATTTCTCGGATATATGGAATGGAGATAAATATGTTTCTTTTAGAGAGGCTAATTTAACCAATCTAACAAATATTGTTTGTGATAATTGCCCTAATTAGTCATACTTTATTATTTAATGTATTTGATATTGTTATAAATTGTGTGTCTATTCCATGATGCTTCAATAGGGCAATAATAGCATTATAAGAACTTATGGATGCAATACAAATAGGCATCTTAGAATTGACATTACCGATATGAATAATCTTAATATTATCTATTTTATCACCTGCCTTAACTATATCACTTGTAATATAATAATCAACATTAATTCTATTATCATTTAATGTTTTGTTTAACATTATAGCAAAATCATTTGTACCGAATATTGATATTGCTTGTATATTATTAGATTTAACACTCTCTACTATATCATGAACAGCTACATCTCTTAAATAATTATATTTCATATAGGGAATATTGAAAACAATGTGTTTTAAAACTATATAACACCACTTTAAGAAAAACTTATTGTTAGACGGTCTTTTGTTTAACGGTGTAAAAAGTTCCATAAAATGTAGAACCAGTTTGGTGTATAAAGATTTATATCTAGCATACATGTCAAGCTTTGTTAGAATATGTTTTATTCTTTTTAGCACAAATATAACATCGTTATATTTTTTATA
This sequence comes from Epsilonproteobacteria bacterium UBA6211, assembly GCA_002421845.1. Taxonomy (GTDB): domain Bacteria; phylum Campylobacterota; class Campylobacteria; order Campylobacterales; family Arcobacteraceae; genus UBA6211. The sequence goes on from DISL01000118.1 coordinate 1,206, forward strand.
ATAGCTTATGAAATTATTGTTTTTTGTTATTGATTGTGAATGTTTGTAATATACCAATCCTAATTCGGTATATGTGGAAATTTTCATTGCCTTATTTGATGAAAAAAGCATGATATTCCATAATAAATCATCATACATATTAAGATGAAATTTTTCATCTTCAAAATAGTGAAATATATTAGTAGCTAAGTCTCTTTTTACCAACTGATTACAGGTAATAGACCATATCCATGCATTTGTTCTACCATTTAATATTTGATAAATGACTTCGTCATTATTTAAAAGTTGGTCTTTCAAAAAGAAATTTTCTTCTTCAATCCATTGGTAACCATTCTCGTCTTGTTGTAAAACATTAAACATAACTATATCAAGATTCTCGATTTTGGCTTTATTATAAGCTTTGGTATATATATCATTTACTACCCAATCATCTGGATCCAAGAAAGTCACATATTCACCTGTAGCATTTAGTACGCCGGTATAACACCTACTAAAAAAAGACCCTCTATTTTGTGTATGTTGAATATATTTAATTGATTTCTTAGTATTTTTATACTCATTGACTATGTCAGAACAATTACCATTGGATGCGTCATCTACAACTACAATTTCTATATTATCTTCTGACATTGCGTTAATACTATCCAAAGCCATTTTTAAAAACCGTTCAGTGCGATAAACAGGTATTATTACAGATATATTTGTCATAAATGTTTTCCAATTTTACAAGCTAATAATATTAATATTTTCATTTAGTTGATATACATTAGCCATTTCTTGTATTGACTTTTGTATTTCGTTGTATGATGCAGCTGAAGCTATTAAAAAAGTATTCTCACCTTTTTCAAGTGCTTGAACAAGCGTTACTATATTAATACCATATTTTGTCTTTTGTTCCAATTTGATATTAGAATCTATTAAATAGTTTATCTTAATATTTAATGCTTTTATTAATGGATATAAAGATTCAAACACGATTCCTGAACCATATATAGATAATTGCTTGATACCAGAATTCAGTAACTTTTTTTCTAAAAACTTTATCGGAAGATATGTATAAGACTGATTGACTCTTATACCATAAATTCGGAACAAATGTTGTTGTCGATGGAATCGATTCATTAAATATTTGTATCTTTTATAAAATTTGAAGTATCCTCTGAATTTAGTTTTAGAATTTGTAGATATTCTATTAATATTACTAGAACAATGTATTATTTGTGTTATATCTTCTATTACCTTGACTTTACCGTATTTAAGCATTAGTCTCATCCACATATCATAATCTTGACAAGCACTAAATCCTATGTCATAATAACCAACTTCTTGAAATCTACTTTTTTCTACTAAGGCTTGATTCATTAACGTATTATTTGTTAACATATCTTCTATTGATACTATGTTAGGTATTTTTACAAATTGTTTTACACCATCTTCTATTAGTAAATTATGTGACGTAATAAAGGCAAAACTATCATCATAATTATGCACTAATAATTCAATTCTTTGCGGTAAGAACTCATCATCATCATCAAGCCCGGCTATAAATCTTCCTTTTGCAGATTGAATCCCTTTATTTCTTGACACATTAGCACCGCTTCGTATATTATTTTTAATATATTTTATTCTCTTATCCATTATCATCAAATTTCTTACGATATGTTCTGTACAATCTGTGGAAGCATCATCTACGATAATAATCTCAAGATTATTGTAAGTTTGATTTATCGCCGATTCAATAGCTCTAGGTAATATATCACAACGATTACATGTTGTTATAATTATTGAAACTAGATTATTTATCATAAAACCTCTATCTCATTTAATATATTTCTAATTGCATTATCGGAATAATCAAGAAAATATTCACTCTTTGTAGTATTTATATTGTCACTATAATATTTCATGCATTCAGCATCATTAAACAATCTTTCTAAATTATCCAATGCTTGTTCAATATTTTTAACTTCAATAGCCACATTTTCTTTCGCAAGATTAGGCTCATAATGTGGCATAGCCGTATTGTTAAAAATAACAGGTATTATATCATATGCCAATGATTCAAGTAATACCGTTGAATGTATAGCAACAGAAACTTGAATCTGTTGTAATACCTCATCTAGCGTATAATGCTCTGGATGCATAAATTTCACATTACCCAATTTCTTTAATCGTATCTCTATTGATTCTTCAATATTATGTCCAGGATGTTGTCTTATTATAACTCCTATATCAGCATTTTTCTTTGCAAAAGTATATGCACATTCCAGCAGTTCAAAATACTCATTTTCTCCAAACATAACAGAGGCACTGTAGTGTTGTAAGAAAAACCCTACATTACTTGACTTAGTCATTGTTTTATCTATTGCCTCTAAAATATGTGACCCTGTGGCTATAAATTTCTGTTTTGGATTATATGGTAATAAAAGTTGACTAAATTTATTACCCCAAGTCAAGAACTTATCATAATGCATATTTCTAAAACCTACATGATACACAGGACTCCAACCTTGTTGAATACATATACATTCTACATTAAGTGTTTTACCAATTAAATTATAAATTTCTCCGCTATGTAAATTACCTTCAGGTACTATTATTTTATATGGTTTAATCTGTTTTACTATTTCAAGGTTTATTCTAAAATCAGTCCATAATGTGTCTATATCAAAATGTACATTATTATCTATATACTTATAATTAACACTCACATATTTAAAATCATAACTTTTACATAATTCTACGGCATCATAATCCAAATTTAATAAAATGCAACAACAATCATCCATTTTATTTATAATATTTGAAAAATATCTAATAAATTTTGCATGAGGTATCAGGAATACATATTTATAATGTTTCATCCCGTTAATTTCTAAATCTAAATTACTATCTATATTTTTGTCTACAAGATTTGGAGTAAACTCAAAATGTATGTTAGGATACATATATATTAATATTTCCCTAACTGTATCATTATTCAGCTCTATCTTAACTTTACAATTATTTGTAGATATAGCATTTTTAATAATATCTCTAATTTGTGTTTTACTACGCATTATAAAGTAAATAAATCTAGCAAAAGCTACACTGAAATTTATTCCATTTTTAGTAAAATGGTTGTCACCTTTTACTAATATATATTTCTCAATTCCATCTGTAATTCTTAACCAATGATTATAATTAAATTCTTTCAAGTCATATCCTACATCTGTTATTTAATAATATTAAAGTACATACCTATCCGTTTATGATGAGGTTTCTCAATGTTACAATCTAATTTTATATGACTATTTCCAAAATCAGATACTTCAACATTTGAAAATCCAATTTGTTTCGTTATCGCTACAAATTTGTCATAATCCCATTGATTTTTATGCCACGTAATAAATTCATGTCTTCTATATTTTGATGATAAAGTTTTATTAAACACCCAATTAATAAATTCTTCTTTTGATTGTTCTAATACATTGTTTTTCACATCATCTGAATCTATTTCAGGTGCAGGTCCACAATAATAATTTGGTAACATAAGTCTATTATGATAGCACACTCTCGGAGGGGTGGAGTTTATATTTTCAAGATGAGGATAGTAAACAATTTCTATATCCATATTATCTAACTGTGAAATATAAGATATTAATAAAGACTCCATATTTATTGGGACATTAAATCTTTGCCACGTTTCGTAGTTATCATTATTTGGATTATAAAAGAAATTAAAATCATTATTCTTATATTTATCAATATATAGACTAAAATTAGGAACTACTATTCTTAACACTGAACCTTTCTTCATAACTCTATAAATCTCATTTAGTAGATTATATGCAACCTCATCTGTAATGTGTTCAAAAAACATTGATGAATAAACAAAATTTATACTATCATCTTTAAAAGGCAATTTAGTGTTGGCATCAATTATAAATCCATCTTGGTAATCACCTGTCCACCATCCAATCTGATTTGCTCCGAAGCCGGAACCTATATTGAGATATTTATATCCCAATAACTTATTTAAAAAATCAATCATAGATGTCTTTACGGTATCGATATAATACTTAAATCTAGAATTTAATTTTATATAAATTCTTTCAAGCAAAGTGAAAGGTTTTAACATAATGATTTTATCGGCAGGGACATTTAAAACTTCAACTAAATATTTACTTATATGCTCCCTATTGGTATCCATTACCGTAATTAAAACTATGTCATATTCAATATTACATAATTCGTTTGGAGGGTATACATTATTAGATTTATTTATAGCATTTACATTTCTATCAATTATCCCGACAACTTTATCGCCTAATTCATTTATAATTTTCCTACCTATAAGTCCATTGCCATATACAACAATTTTACTATACGGTTCTAAATTTCTCATAATATTCATCATATCTTAATAACTTCCTTTTATAGCTTAACTTATTTTAATCAAAGGTTTATAATTCAAGCTTTTATTAAAGAAAAATCAAAATAACAACTTAAATCTACCAAACACTTCTCCCTCCATCCATATTTAAAGTAGCACCGTTCATATAACTACTTGCATCACTACATAAAAATAGAATCGTTGCTTCATATTCATCTATGTTTGCCATTCTTCCTAGAGGGATTAATTTAGAAATACGATTTGTAAAATCTTCAGAGTGATTGTTATATACACCACCTGGAGCAAAAGCATTACATCTTATCCCTTTATGTGCCCAATATGTAGCTGTATATTTTGTTAATCCTATTAGTGCGTGTTTTATTACAGAATAAGTTACCGGTTTTACATTCTGTTCTTCTTCATTTAAACCTTCTTGCATATAAAGTCTTTGGTCGGGTGCAATCACCCCCAAATCAGAAGCAACATTGATAATAACCCCTTTAGAGTTTTTTGCCATTTGCGTACCGAATATTTTAGTACAAATCATAGCTCCGCTCAAACCGACGGACAATTCTAAATTCCATTGGGATAATTCAAAGTTCTCAAGGCGAGATTTATTGATTTTACTATTCTTTTCAAACTTAGGGTCTATTGCGGCATTATTGATTAATATTGTAGGATATCTCGATAATTTATCATAAATAAACAACATTGCATTTTGTACAGATTCTTCTTTGGTTATATCGACGACAAAAGTCAATAACTTATCTCCATAATCAAGGTAGAGTGTTTTAACATCTTCCAGTGCATCTTTATTTATATCAAAAAGAATTACAACTGCTCCTGATTCAAGCAAAGCTTTAGCATACCTTCTCCCCAATAACCCTGCTCCACCCGTTATAATTACTATTTCGTTGTCTAATTTAAATTTATCTAGTATCATATGCTTTCTCTTTATATAATTTTTCGTATTTGTCCACCATCAACAACGATGTTCGAACCTGTGATGAAATCACTTTGCTCCAAGAATAACACTGCTTTTGCAATATCTTCAGGAATAGCAAAAGTGTTTAGAGGTACGTTGTTTTTAATATAATCATCTACTTTTTTATCGTCTTCTTTCTTTTTATTATCCCAAGTACTTCCATCAAACATCACATTGCCGGGTGATACACAATTTACTCTGATTTTATATTTTGCTACTTCATAAGATAAATTCTTTGAATAGCTTATCAAAGCAGTTTTGGCACTACTATACGTCAAAGGTGCCCCAATATGTTCACAACCGGCAATAGAGCCTATAAAAACAATATGCCCACCGTATGGTTTCATATATTCTATGGAATGTAAAGAAGCAGTAACAGCGCTAAAAAAGTTTATATCAAAAATTCTTTTATACTCCTGTAAATCTGCTTCCAAACCCAATTTACTTTTACCGCTTCCTATATTGCATACCACAAGATTAATCCTTGATTCAGTAAGAAAGATATCACTCAGACTATTTTTTAAATTCTCTTCTAAAGACAAATCAACAATCAAAGGTTTAGCATTTTGATTGTTGAATTCTAATAGTGTGTCATTAACAAGTTGTTCATTTCTACCGTTAATATACACTATATATCCATTGTCAAGAAGCATTTTAGCGATAGCTTTTCCTATTCCTTTACTTGAGCCCGTAACTAAAGCAACTTTGTTCATATTCTAGCCTAAATATTGATGTATATATTTTTCGATAAAATCTTTTTGTTTTTTTACAAGTACTAAATCATCGATATACCCTTGTGCTTTTGCCGACTGCATGATAATATTACCACTGAAATAGTATTTTACCAAATTCTTAAAAACTTTATGAAAATCGGCATTGCCTGTCCCTAGCTCTACCGAGCCTCCACCTAGTACGCGATCTTTAATATGTAAATCAGATATATACTCTCCGTAAGCTTCAAATTCTTCGTCTGGATTATAGCCTAAAGATGCGGAATTACCTATATCATAATTGACCTTTATATTTTTTGAGTCAAATCTTAAAAGAAGTTTTTTAAACATTTGCGGAGATAAATCTGTTTCAAAATTGATATAGATACCTTTTTCTTCAGCCAAAGGCAATATTCTTTGTATTGAATCAACCACTAAATCCATGTCATTGTCATTTTTAATAGACGAGTGATCTACACATGGTATAACTATATCAATCACGTCTAGTTTAGAGGCGTTATTTATCAGCGTTTTTAAAACAGCTTCACTATTTTTTTGATGATTGGAATGAAAAGGGGCTTCCATAAAATAATCTGCACAAATTGATTTTACTCGAATTCCAGTTGCATCAATCATGGATTGTATATCTTCTATACCTTCTGTTGCCATTAAAGGATTTTTTTCAACTTCATTGTAATCTAATATAAACTCTATTTGATTAAATCCCAACTCTTTAGCAATATAAAATTCAGCTTGCCAATAATCCACAGGATGAGCCTGATAACGACTTTGATACCTAGGGAGAAGTCTTCCTTGCATTATACCTATTTGTTTCATTATATCATCCTTATTTTTTTGTCCATCCACCATCAACGCAAATCGTTTCACCCGTAATAAAACTAGAATCATCAGAAAGTAGTAATTTTAAAATACCCAATAATTCTTTTGGATGTCCAAAACGGTTTAGCATTGTTTTTTTCTTTAGACGTTCTAAAAACTCTTTATCATCTGGAGAATTATCAGACTGTGATTCAATATTGGGGAAAGGTCCTGGTGCTATCGAATTACATCTTATGCCATATTGTCCAAAAAATGATGCTATATATCTTGTCATTGCATCTATGGCCGCTTTAGATACAGAATATATTATTGGATTAAATACACTTTTACCTTCATAAAGATTTACGTCAGGTGTTACTAATCCATACATAGATGAAATATTGATTATGGAACCATGTATTCCTTTTTCAATCATCTTCTTACAAACAATCTGCGTAATGACCATTGGCGATAGAATACCCGATTCTAAACCATTCCTCATCATTTCAACAGAAATCATTTCAAATTTCCCGCTTGGAGTATTAAACCCTGTTTGTGTACTAAAATCATACGCATTATTGATTAATCCATAAATATCATATTTATTAGATAATTGCTCAATAATTTCTACGGTTTGATTTATATCGTATATATCAAGACAAATATTCTCCAAAGTGAATTCGCTTAACTCTTCCAATTTTTTCATATCTCTGCCTAAAGCAATTATTGAATAATAGTTACTTAATTCTTTAACAAAATATCTACCAAAATAACCTGTTGCACCTGTTATTAAAACTACTTTAGTAAGCATAATTATTCCTTAAAAAATACTCAGCAAGATACATTTCATCTAAATTATCAATTTGTAATGAATGTATCTTATCCATCTCATATACCTCTATTTTACCACCTAGCCTATTGTTTTCTTTTCTTAATATCTCAGGCCTGAATATATAAATCGACCCGTTTTCCAAATATTTAGTTTCAATGTCTTGTCGTCTTTTCCTATGCTTATAATCAAAATTCTCTGAAATATACTCATCTTTTTGAAGTGCCCAAATAAAAAAATCTTGGATTGGATGAACAGATAATAATGAATCAGATTTACTATGTATTATTTTATTTAATGCATTACTTACATCATCCTTATTTCTAATAGGAGAAGTAGGTTGTAAAAAAACAACATAATCTAACTTTCCTTTATCTTTTTCTATTTTATCTACTGCATGAATTAATGCTGACTCTGAACTTGCTTCATCTCCTGATAATTCAATAGGTCTTTTAATAGCTATTGCTCCATGTTCAGATGCAATATCCAATATTGCATCTGAGTCTGACGAAACATATACACTATGTTGTAATAAATCTGATGCTAATGCCTGACGTATACTCCAAACTATCAAAGGGAATCCACCGACATTAAAAATATTTTTATTTGGTATACCTTTACTCCCACCTCTAGCGAGAATTATACAAGCAACATTTAACTCTTTCATTATATCTTCCATTCCATTTTTTCCAAACTTGTCCAAAATCCTTCTCCGTTATTTTTGTGCCCTTGCCAAACTTCAGGGATAAAGGATGCATCCGGTGATATATTATTCAATATTGGATAAATATTCTCAAAATCCACATTCCCGTCACCTATCTGAAGCCCTTCTCCATCAACACCCGTACCGTCAGAGATATGGTAATGCGCAGTAAACGGTGCTAGCTTTTTGGTATATTTTATATGATTCCATCCAAATTTATTACAAGCCAAATGGGAGTGTGAGATATCTTGGCAAATTCTTAGCTTTGTTTTTATACAAAAATCTATTATTTCATCTGCATCTATAAAAATATTTTGGTATCTTTGCCCACCAAACAACCACGGGAAAGGTGCCATATTTTCCGGTAACAACTCAATTCCGTCCAAATTTAATCTATTTATAGAATCAATAAGATTTTCATAATACTCATTACGATTCTCTATCGGTAAAATGGTATCTTTAGTAAAACCTCCGCAATGAATTATAACTTGTGGTTTTTTTGTTTTTGGGAAATATTTATTCATACTAACGGTTTTGTCGATAACTCTTTGCAAATTAGCAATAGATTTAGTTCTATATAAACTATCAGGTGTACATAAATCTAATAAATGGTCATCTTCAAAAAGTTCAGGTGCATGAACTATATATTCACACTCATACTCTCTTGTCAAAAACTTTGATAAGTCTTCATTAATATCGTTAAAACTCATATGAAATTCTACCGTTTTAGGTAATGTATTTTCTAGTAGTGAATTTATATCATGAAATCTTACTGGAAGACCCCATTTTAGCTTGAAATTATATTCTTTTTTTGCCTTTATAAGTCCACCCAAATCTGATTTAAAAAGGGGTTTTCCCTTTTGGATATTTCTGACGGCTTTATACCCTACTATTTTGTTTAGATATTGAGGATTTAGTCCTTGACCAGGACTTTTTATTTCAAACATATCTACCATGAACGTATCTCCTTGAGATATATCTACTTTGGCATATATACTTTTCCCTAAATTTTCTCTATTAATCAATTCACCTTGGGTTATTACTCTATTTTGACTAGACCCCAAAGATATTTCTACTTCTCTAATCCCATCTACAAGGCGTTTGAAATCATCAAATTCTAAACTCGCAGTATGGTCAGGCCCTTCCATATTCCTATCAAGTGTTAAATGTCTTTCTATGATTCTAGCACCCATTGCAACGGCAGCGATAGAGACGGCTATTCCTCTTTCATGACCCGAATATCCTATAGGAACATTATATTGAGCTAATTTATCTAAATATCTTAGATTAATATCTTTAAACGGCGCAGGATAAGTGGAGTTACAATGTAATAAAGCAAAATCAGCTTTATTTTTTGTTAAAAACTCAACGGTTAAGTCGATTTCTTCTTTTGTACTCATACCGGTAGAAAGTATGATAGGTAGTTTTTTGGTTATAAGATGAGATAATAAATCAAAATTCGTTAAGTCTGCCGAAGCTGTTTTGTACGCAGTTACTCCTATTTTTTCTATGGCATCTACACTTGCTTTATCCCATGGTGTACACATAAATACTAGACCTTTGCCCTTTGCATACTGAGCCAAAGATTTATATTCTTCAAATGACAACTCAAATTTTCTTAAAAGTCCCATTGTATATTGGGTCGATAAATCACTACTTGTTATATTTAAAGCATCTTCAGTATAAAGCTCTGTTAAATTTCTCATCTGAAATTTAACACAATCGACACCGCATTCTTTAGCAATATCTATTAGCTTTATTGCGTTATCATATACACCGTTATGGTTCATTCCTATTTCTGCAATTACAAAAACTTTATCATTATCGCCGATTTTACTATTATTAATAACCATTGTTTTTTTCCTTTGTAATCCAGCTTCTAAGTCCTTTATTGTCAAACGTAAACGTATCCACAATCAAATCTTTCTTTTTTAAAGCTTTTATTAATCTTATTTTACGAAAAGTGGGAACATAAAATAGGAAATATCCGCCGCCGCCTGCTCCCAATAATTTACCGCCAATAGCACCGTTTTCTATAGCATAATCATACAATTCATCTAAATAAGGTGTGGTAATCTTTGAAGAAAAATTTTTCTTAGTAAGCCATGCTTTATGTAATAGTTCACCGAAGTTATCAAGTTGCCCTTTTAATAACTTTGATTTCATTTCGTATGCTATATCTTTGGCAATCTCTGCAAATTCTTTTTTATCAACCATATTTTCTTTTTGGGTATTATGAATCTCACCAGAATTATGACTAATACCTGAATAACACAACACCAAAGAATCTTCAAGTTCATTTAATATATCTTCCGAAATACGTAAAGGGTTTATGGTATTTTCATTACCGCTAAACTCCATAAAATTAAACCCTCCAAAAACAGTAGCATACTGATCTTGCCAACCGCCGCTTAAGTTGAGTTCTATCCGTTCTGATTGAAATGCAAGTTCGGCAATATCATGTGGGGTTAATTTATTAATTCTGAAATTATTAAATGCTCCGATGATAGCGGATAAAACAACTGCGGAGCCTCCAAGACCGGAACCGACAGGCACATCACTATATGTTGTCAATTCAAAACCAAATTCAGGATTTAAAAGTTTAATTACCGATTTTATTAAATCAAGTTGTCCGTCATATGCTATTTCACCTATATTTGCATATTCTAAACAAACATCAAAATCATAAGAATAAATTTTGATTTTTTTATCATCTCGTTTTTGTAAAATAGCATGGGAGAATTTATTGATTGTAGTATTTAATACTACTCCATCTTCAAACTGGAAATAATTCGTTAAGTCCGTTCCACCACCGGCAAAACTTATTCTAACGGGAGATTTTGCCTTTGATATTATTTTATATTTTTTATTCCAATCTATATTTTTATGGGAAGCAACAGAAACTAACTCATGATTTTTAGTTAAAATTGGAACAACCTTAACCTTTGAATCTAAAAGTTTCAAGATGTTTTCTCTAGTTGCATTTTCTTCATATAAGTACTTAAATTCTTTATTCATAGCTATATAAATCGGTGATTCTAATAAAGTATTGTTCAACAAAGCATTTCTTATATCCCCATCGGTTGCACAACCGATTACGGACTTATTATCTGTTATGAAGATTATACCATGAGTATTCAATTTTATCTTTGTCAAAGCATTTTTAATAGAATCTTTTAAATCTATTAAAAAGTTATCTTTACCCATGCTGTCCACCTATATATTTAATCATTTTTTCATAATCTTCAGGAATACCTATATCAATAAAAATATCTTTATACAAAAAAGCCTTCATAATATACTCTTCAGTACTCGTCGATAGTAATGTTTCTAATGAAAAAAAACTATCTAACGTATTAAAAAAGATATCTAACTTTTTGAAGAAGTAACAACCAGCATTTATATAAGAGTTTCTACAATTCTTATCTTTTTCTTTAAACTCTACTATTTTACCATTTTTTATGTTTAAACTTCCATATCTAGAACAATCTTCCTGAAAAGATGCGACTATATTGATGTCACCTTCTAAATGATTAATAAAACTATCAAAATTAGGTCGTATATAAGTATCTCCATTTAGCACGATTATTCTATCATTCTTATTAAGATTTAAAATATTTATAGCATTCTTTATACTACCTCCCGTACCTAGAGGTGTCGGCTCTTTTATGATTTTAATTTTTGTATCATTTTTATAATACTCCTCAATTTCTGAAGACATATAATATGTTAAAAGATAAATATCGTCATTTTGGAAAAAACTTCTAATATTTTCTATTTGGAAATCTAAAAATCTCTTTGAATTTGATATGGGGGCTAAAGGTTTAGGTACATCAGATACAACACTTTTAAGTCTTGTCCCAAATCCACCGGCTAGTATTAAAATTTTAATCATTTATTATATTTACAACTTTGTAATTTGAATTAATACCGTGTCCGTCAAACCCATACTTGCCAACTGACTTTCATATGCTTTATTTAATTCTATAGAATCTATAAAACTCCATACTTTATGACCGCCTGGTTTATTTTTTGACAACCAATATAAGTGATTAGATAACGGATATCTTTGAATATACTTTATAAAATCAATTTTTACTATGTGAGATAAAGGCCTTAAAAGTAATCTAATATTTTTATCATTATACAAAAACAGATGCGGACTCCAATAAGTAAAATTCTGAAATCCAACATTTTCATATATCGTTAATAAAGCATCGTTGGAATTAGGAACTTCAATAATAAATTGTCCGCCACTTTTCAACAAACGTGACAATTTTTCTAAATACTCTATAGGTTGTTCAAGATGTTCTAATACATGAAATAATGTTATTATATCATATGATTCTTCCATTAGATTTTGAATATCGTGAGCTAATTCTATGTTATTATCATGATAATGTTGTGCAACTTGCTTATCTATTTCAATACCTGTAACAGACTTGGCTACTTCTTTAGCATGAATAAGAAAGCCTCCTACACCACTACCAAAATCAAGTACATCTTTATTGACAAGTCTTTCCTTTAATAAATCAAACCTACGACAGTCATCTACAGAAGTATTTTTAAGCCATTCTTGTATATCAAAATTAGACATTTTTGACTCTTCATAAAATTGATTTGTAATGTGAGAGAAACTAGATAGAAAAACCAATCCACACTCATTACATTCTAAAATTTTTAAATCTTTGTTATCTCTAACAGAACCTTGTCTATATTTTAAATCATGGCTACCACATAGATGACATTTCATTATTTTACCTTTACTACACAGTTAAAATATCTTCTCTTATCTTCTTTATTTTCCCACGATGGATAATAATAATTAAACAATGAATATCTATAACCTTCTTTGATAGGCATCCCGGCATGAAGAGAACTAGTATCCGCAAAAACTAACGTACCTGCTTTTGCGGTAAGGACCCTGTATTTAGATGAATCTTCATCTATTACTTTTTGTATCTGTTCATCAGTATATCTTGTAGTCATATCTTTAATGTCCATAGTTACCATATTTCTTAATGCGTTACCGGAACGATGAGACCCTTCTATAATCTGAAAAGGACCATTGTCTATAGTAACATCACTTAAATAAACTATAGCCTTGAATTGAAAATGGTGGGCATCTCTATGCCATCCTTGACCTGAGCCTATGTTATAAGGGGTAGCATCAATTCTTGCTGCCAATGTATTTGAATTAAACATTGTAGAACCAAAATAATTCTGGGCAATATCCAATAAAAATTCATCCTTATAAAACTCTCTAATCAAATCTGAATCAACTTCCGCTCCAAAAACCCTTTTATCGGCACCATACTTATCGACCCACAAGAAACCGTCATTCTCATGTAATTTATGAACCCTATCTATTTCCGCTCTCAAAGCTCTGCATTTTTGTTCTGAATAAAAGTTCTCTACAACTGCATAACCTTTAGTTTTTAGGCTATCTATTATTGTATCATACCCTACCAATTTATTTATTGGCTGTTTATTGACAAACCTTTTTTGTTCAAAATCAACCCTAGCCTGACTCATATCAATAATTGCTTTTATATAGTTTGTATCCATATTATACCCCTTATGCAACATAATATATTAAGATAACTTAAATCTAGTTTGATGATAAATATTTAAATCTTCTGGTGTCCCTAATCCATGCATTTGTTCAAATTCAATATTATAAACACCTATTTTTGCATCATTTTTGATAGCATAGTTATACGTTGGGCAAGTATAAAACTCATTATTTACCCTATCGTTTGCTATTATCATATCTAGCGAAGCATTTACGAAATCTTTTCCTTTTGAGTATAAATAAATACCAACTGTTGCAAATTCTGAAATTACAACTTTTTCTTTTACTTCTGTCACTAAATTTTTCTCATCGAGTTTTGCAAAAGACCATTTTGGATTTTGATATTTATCTATAAAAGTTAAGATTGAACCATCAAGTTTTCTATTTTTACAATTATCTATAAAATCTGCTATATTAATATCTACTATTTGGTCAGAATTAGCTATTAAAAGTGGTTCGTCATTGTTAATATATTTTCGTGCATACAAAACTGTACAAGCAGTACCTTCTGTAAGTTTATCTATAGGAATAAAAATAGCATTAAACTCTTTCTCTATTTGTGATACAAGCTCTTTCTCTTTTTCCATATGTTCTTTTCTAGCTATTAAAATATACCTAGCATCATGATATGCAAGATTCTCCAAAACTCTTACAATCATTGCTTTACCATCAACATCTATAAATGGTTTTGGTTTTTCATATCCTGCTTTCACAAAACGACTACCTTGTCCAGCCATTGGTATAACTATATTAATCATTATTTGGTTCCCCAAAATATTTATCATTACTAGCTCCTGGTAATTTTACTACCGTATTTACCGTATCTTCTAGTGCTTCAAAATCAATAACTTCGTTTGGTTCTATAACTATAATATCACCTTTAGAGTACTCAATACCATTCATTCTAACTTTCCCACTTACAATCACAGTTATTTCAGTAGCTATTTTATGGTAGTGTTTCTCTTCATAGTCACCTTTTTTATACTCTTTTACTGCTACTTCCACATCATTTGTTTTGATAAGTGTTGGATCAAAGTTTCCTATAAACCAACCTTTTACCATATCTTCTAATTTTGCTCTTTTCATATTTAACCTTTAGGAATATCAAGATAAGCTCTTAACTCTTTCATCTTGTTATTTTCCCACTCTATGATGTCAGTTCCTGTTAAAATTGTATCATCAAGTTTTAATACAAATTCTATAATAGTTGTTTGATTATCTTGATAAATGTTTTTTTCACTAAACTTTAAATTACTACAAGAATCAAATATGCTTTTGATAGCTTTTAGAACTTCATTTTTCCCTTCTATCCTTTTTACTACAGGGTCTTCTAAGGCAAAGTCATCTGTAAAAAGTTCAGCACACGTAGCTAAATCTTTACTATCAAAAGCTTCTATATATTTTTTTGTAAGTTCTTTTAGCATGACATTAACCTTTCGTATTCTTTTATTTTTTGTGGAGTATAAAATGTATGATATTTACTGTTTTCTATTTTAAATACATCTATAGTTTTATTTTCTAATACCATCTCATTCAAACATGGTGCAATATAATACAATCCATTGATATTGGCATCTTTTTTTATCATCTTTGACGATGAAATTATAAAATCACTCCCATTTTTAAAGTAATAAAACCCAGAAATTGCAGATTTACTTATAGGTCTTTTTTCAGCTGTCTCTATTACTTTATTTCCATTATCAAGTCTTACATATGACCATCGTGGATGGATTGATTCAAATGTGATTACTCCTGCATCACTTGATGCAAAACTATTTATAACTTCATCTAAACAGATATCAAACAACTGATCAGCGTTTGAGATAATAAGTGGTGTATCATTATCTATATATTCTACAGCCATCATAGCACTACAAGCTGCACCTTTGGTCTCTTTGTCAAGTTTAATAATTTGACATGTATAATTTGTAAGAATATTTAGTACACTATCAAGATGATATTTTTTACAATCTTCACTATTAACTATAAAAATAAATTGCTTATCTCTTCTTATTGACTTAAAATTATCTATAATATGTTCTATCATTGTTTTACCATTAAACTCTATAAGTGGTTTTGGAAAAGGATATTCGGCTTCTGAAAAAAACTGATTTTTGCCTGCCAGTGGGATAAGTATATTTATCATAATGTATCTCCTTCAAATAATGCTATATGTTTTTTTATATTTTCATAGTTTACATCTTCTACACTATCCACTATCATCACATTTGCACCACTTGCCCTTGCCGCTTTTATTCCATTTTCATTATCTTCAACTATAATACACTCTTTTGGAGCTAATCCCAATCTCTGTATAGCTTTATTATACATTTCAGGATCTGGCTTACCATTCAATACATCTTGGTTTGATATATAAAAATCAAAATATTGTTCTAAAGAAGCCTTTTGCATCATTATCTCTATGGTATTGCGTATAGAGTTTGAACAAACTGCCATATTGTATCCATCATTTTTTAGACGACTGAGAGCATATTCATGATAAAATCTTGGTTTACACTCTGCATATACGATTTCCATAGTATATTGCTGTTTCATATCATTTATAAAACTATGAAGTCCCTTTGGAAGTCCTCTTTCATGAGTAAGCATCTCTAGCTTTTTCTTTGTAGGAAGTCCATCATATGTTACAAGATGGTCATATCTACTTATTTCCATACCAAATATTTGGAGTGCACGATTTAATGCCTCATAATGCCAACCTTTGGCTTCTATAAGCACACCATCCATATCAAATATTATTGCCTTAATTTTACCCATTGTTGTCCTCCATTTACATGACTCTAGCTGAGAAAAACTCCATTGCCTGTTGAGGAAAATCTGTACAAAGCATTATATGATTTATTCCTAGCTCTTTTTCTATTTCTTTATAGTGTATCCACTCTTTATTATATTCTCTTTTGTGTAAATCAGGAGAAACAATGCAAATTTGTTTGCCATTTTGAATATGTTTTGCTATCACTTCTTTAGTTATCCAATGACCTTGAAACTCATCAAGCCACACGCCACAAGCTTCATTATAAAAAGATGGTACTATCTCATATTCACTTTCTCTTGTGAAAGTCCTAATATTATGTTTCAAATACTGAAGTCCGTCAGGAACTGACATATCAAATACAAAATAGTTCTTTATTTGATATTCTTCTAAAATATCTTTAAGTTTAGCTTGTAATCCATCTGCTTTGATATTAAGTGCTAGTGGCAATGTATTGTCATATTTATTATAAATCGCAAACATTTCCTTTACACTTATACAATTTTCATCTGCTATATCATGAGAAATTACTAACTCACCATTAAAATCTCTTACATCTGTTTCTGTTCCAAAGCCTAAATAAAATGTCCGTTCAAATGCAACTTTTGTATTTTTTTCATTAACTGCTTTCCAATAACCTCGATGTGATATTATTACCATATATTCATTTACCTAAAGAAATAAAACCATCTTAACAAATTCCAATCTCTACCTATTTCATAGTCAATATATTGATACGATAAATTTTCCGACTTTATATGCTGTAAAATTGACCACGGTGAAGCATAAATATATTTATTCATATTATCATATAAAGTTGCTATTTTATCCATATTAGACGAATTAGAAAACAACCATAAGTCTTCCAATGCTTCATCATAATCTCGAATATAATTTTTATTATAAGTCATATAATAATCATAATGTACAAGTCTTCTTCTATGTGCAACATTGATATATCGCATATCAAATAATTTTAAATCTAAAGGCTTCAACAATGCAATATCAAATCTTGCAGATATTACACAATCATATTCAATTCCACTGTTTATTTCAAATTGTTTTTTGAGGTTTAAACTTTGTTTTGTACTATACCATCTACTCATAGCAAATTTTGAAACATAGTATAAATCTTTTAAGAAACCTTTCTTTTTTGCTCTTAGCATTCTCAATCCAAATTTTAAATGCTTTATCTGGCATAACATTAAATAGATTGGATTAAAGTTTTTTTGCTCCTCTATGATGTAAAGCTTAGGGTTATACAACTCTATCAATTTATCTTTAAACTCTGTTGACCAACTATGTATAAAAACATCAACATCATATTTGTCTAGCAAATTCTTTTTATAATACTCGTATCCAATATCTGGAACTAACGGGTATCCTTTTCCATGTTGACCTTGGGCACTACCAACTATACCGAATAAACATAATGCCACCTTCATATCTCAAGCCACCGTGTATACATATAATTTTCTTCGTACTTGCGTATTATCAAAATTATATGCAATATCTTTAACTGTTAATAGGGTATAACCATTTAACAACAATGATAATTGACGTACTCTTTCATCAAAGTTAAGTATATTGTGAACATAAAGATATATGTGTATTTTTTTTATCTTCTTAGTTTCTATAAATATTTTAGCACCTTCCAAACACTCTATCTCACCACAAGATATATCTAAATTCAATAAGTCTATACAATCTATTTGATGACATAAAGTATAAGTATCCAATGTTATACTATCAACATTTTTATCCAGTTGAGAATAATCATTTAACTTCTTTATACAATTATAAGCAGGGAAATAATTCAGAAAAAATTGCACACTACCATCAATATTGGAACAAGCTTGATTATTTAATATAACATTATCTAGGTTTTTAACATTTATTGATAACTGAGTGAATATTGGTTTGTATGGTTCAAAAGAATGAATAATACACGAAGATTTATATTTATTATACATTTCCATTAAATGAAACCCTGCAAAGCTACCAATATCAAATATTATCATTTATTACACCAATAATCTATCTAAATTGATTAACCTTTCTTTTACTTGTTTGTTCCCTAATGCTAAGTGAATTCGCTCAAAATAATATAAGTTATAAAGGCTTTCACCATCATCCACCACTTTATGCTGTAATGAAATTTTGTAAAGATTATTATATATCAGTCTAATAACATTGTTGTTACAATTAATGACTTCATCTTCAACGAACTCAAATTGATTATAACTTGTAATATAAGGGTGACCACCAGAAGCATTATTATAAAGACCAACAGTTTTAGTTTTTAATACTTTAGAAAAATTAATAGTCAATACACTATTGTAAGAAAAGTTAGAAAGTTTTAAAAAATTTATCAATGAAAAATATTTCAATGATAAGTGATTTGGAAAAATGAATATTTCTATACTACACATTAAATCTAAAATGTTTACCGCAGAGATTGGTATTATAATACCATCTAATATTCTACTTAAACTATCTTTTTGTTGTTGATTAAAATAAAAAGCTTTTATATATATCTCTGGGTAATTATCATTTAATTCTTTTATATATTCAATAAAATCATGGTCATTTAAATTGTCATCTATCGCCAAAAATCCAACACTATTTTTACAATCAATCTCTATAATCTTATATTCATCTATAGGTTTACTCAAACTATTTAAAAACCTATATTCATTAAACTTCTCATCATCTTTGCAAATTGTGCTTATAGGTGAGTTTACAAGTTCTTCACCGCTATCACTACATCTAAAGCTTAATAAATGTCTTTTATCAAAATAAGTTTCCGGTAAGTCATATTCAAATCCATGACCTTCAATATCATATATTTGAGATACTTTGTCTATAGTTTTGTCACAAACGATAGTATCGATTTTATTCCCATCAATAAATACGTCTATATTTTGTATTTCATCGTTTGAAACTTTTTTACAAAATCCTGTAAATGTAAGGTAATGGTCTATATGGACTGCACCGTAACTTTTTGCATCTCTTTTAGGGATAATCAATTTAAAATCCTAATTATATATTTCATACTAGATTGTACATAATATAGTCTAAAAATCATCTTAACCATTTCTTAAACTTTCATTGCATAGAAATTCTGCAAATTTAAAATCAAGCTCATCATCTATATCAACGCTATGCTTTTTATCCATAATATAAGCATAGACTTTTTCCTTGAGAAAGAAAGTTTTTTGTGTCATCAACACATCTTTTTCACAAATATAAATTGCTCCGTTTAGCCTATAAAACTTAGGTAAATCTTGACTTCTTTTACCTGTAGCTACGCTTGGAAGGAAATTTGACATATCTAAATCATTGGGTAAAGTATTACTCCACAGCGGACTATGTTCTGCTTCACAAACGGACACTACAGAGTGAGCTTTTTTGTCAAACAAATACTCTATAGCCTCGTCTATATGGTTACTTTGCCGTAGAGGAGATGTAGGTTGAATCATTACCACATAGTCAAATTTATCATTATGAGATACGGCATGACTCAATGCATCAAAACTAGGTGACGTATCACCTGATAATTCAGGTGGCCTTATGATAGTATCTGCACCGCAGTGTTTTGATATTTGAAGTATCTCTTCATCATCGCTAGATACCAAAACTTTATCAATATATTTGCTATTCAAACAAGCCTCAATACTCCAAGATATAAGAGGTTTGCCGCAAAAATCAAGGACATTCTTTCTAGGAAGCCTTTTGCTCCCTCCACGTGCAAGAATAACCGCCAAAAAACTTTTATGTCTATACATTTATCAATCTACTATAATCTAAATTTGCTTTATCATAATCATCGATTCTTCCAATATCAATCCAATAATCATATACGGGAAATGATTTAACTATTTTGTGATTTTTGATAAGTAGTTCAAATAATGTAGGCATGTCAAAGTATTTATTTTTAGGTATTTGTTCCAATATATTAGGAGATAGCATATATATACCTGCACTAATAAAAGATTTATATGACGGCTTTTCTTCGATAGATAATATATCATCGTTTTTTATATTTACTACTCCATAAGGCACTTGAAAAGTATATTCCCTCACACACATAGTAGCATCGGAATTTGCATAGGTATGATAGTCTCTTAATAATTCAAAATTAACATTTGTTAGCAAATCACCGTTCATAACAAAAAAAGGCTCTTTTGGATACTCTTTTAATAAACTTAAAGCACCTGCAGTCCCCATCCTATCTTCTTCAAATATATACTCTATATTTACACCAAATGAGCTACCGTCACCGAAATACTCTTTTATAATATCTGATTTATAGTTAACACATAAAATAAAATTAATAAATCCATATTCAGCAAACTTTTCAACGATAGTTTGTAAAATCGGCTTATTCCCGACTTTTAACATCGGCTTTGGCATCTCTTCGGTGAGTGGTCTAAGCCGTGTCCCAAGTCCTCCCACCATCAAGATTACTTTATTTTGTTTTATAGACGGTTTTACTAATTCTTCAATCCTTTTTATCCCTATAACTCTATTTTCAGAATCTACGATAGGCATTTGAAGTAGTTTTTTAGCGATAGCTTTTTTTAGAATTTCTTCTTTTGTATCGTTTATATTTGCAACGGTCGGTGTTCTAAAAATAATAGTTTCTATCGAACTATCAAGGGACAATCCTTTTAATAAACCCCTTCTAATGTCACCATCCGTCACAGTTCCGATTAGTTTATCATCATCATCTACGACAATAGCAATTTGCATAGAACCCTTATCGATTATTGATAGAGCCTCTTTAATAGTCGATGTATTACTTAGTTTTATATCACTCAATAACTTCATTTACAAATCCTATATCATAAAATTTTTTCTTCAGTATATTCTCAAAATTTGTAGATTTAATAATTCTTAATATTTTCTTACTTACGTCACCGTCTCCATAGGGATTTTGAATACTATTTAAGTTTTTTTGGAATTCATTGCTATAAAGTATTTGCAAAGCTTTACCGATACTCTCTTGAGTAGGTTCACAATCAACAATGCTTGGCACTCGTATTCTACCTTTTTGTCTATCTCCTATATTAATAGTACCTATACCAAAGCTTGGAGCTTCAGCTATACCGCTAGAACTATTCCCTACTACGGCATCAACATATTGTAACGCACTTAAATACCTTAATTGTCCCATAGATTCAAAACAAATACTTTTTGATGAATTTTTTTGTACATACTCTTCACACATTTGATTTATGATTCTTCCATCGGTATCGCTATTTGATTTTGTAAATATTATATTAGTGTCTTTTAGTTCATCAAGTGCGTTTAAAATTGCTTGAAATTGTTGTTTTGCTGTAGCTTTTTCCAAGGTTACAGGATGATAGGTAACCAAAAGATTTTTTTTGTTTAGTTTGAAGTTGATAGCTTTTTCAAAATCACTTTTACTAAGTAGTTCTAATCTTTTTATATTTTCTATGCCAAGACTCCCTACGTTAAAAACCTTATCTGGAGATTCTCCTAGCTGTATTACCCTATGTCGATACTCTTGTGTAGTCGTAAAGTGCAAGTGAGCCATTTTTGTAATACTATGTCTTATAGATTCATCAAAAGCACCCTCGGTAGTCTCTCCACCGGCAATATGCACTATGGGTATTTGAGCTATCATTGCCATACTAACGGCAGAAAATATTTCATATCTATCGCCAAGTACAACAATCATATCAGGCTTTAGTTCTTCATAACTTTCAGCAAATGATATATTTGCAAGTCCCATTGATTTGGATATTCCAACAGGAGTATCAGATGATAGAAGAATCTCTATTTTTTTTGATATTTTAAATTCTTCTTCAATTAATTTATATGTTAGCCCAAATTCAGGACTTAGATGCATACCTGTTACGATAAGTTGTAGCTCAAAATAATCATCAGAGACTATCTCTTTAAGTAACCAATAAAGAAGTCCATATTCAGCACGAGAACCGGTGATTACACAAATTTTAACTGCCATATTCCCTCTTTATCAATTTATAGTTTTCAATTATACCCTAAGTATAATAAATATTTTAACTCCTTATTTTATATGATTACACTACTTGGAATATTTACTACCCTTTGTTCAAGATATTTGGCATTGTCCAAAGATGTTTTTTGGCAGTTTTTATACATATTCAACTCACTCATAAGCCTCCAAATAGGTCTTGTCATAACTCCATTGGTATTTGTAAATTCCAAAAATTCATCTCTTTTTATAGAATCAGGAAGTAAAATTGCTTGAAGCCAATAATTAGATTTTGCATTTTTAGGTTCTTTTATAAGTGTAATCCCATTTTCTTTTGAGAAAAACTCATCATAAATCTTTGCCAGACTTCTTTTTTTATCAATAAAAGTATCCAACTGTTCCAACTGTGCAACAAGCAAAGCAGCATTTATATTTGGAAGCCTATAATTATAGCCCACCTCATCATGAACATACTCGTAAGGGTGTGGTATTTTAGCAGTTGTTGTAATATGTTTTGCTTTTTTTGCTATATTCTCATCATCTGTCACTATTACCCCACCTCCACCGCTTGTGATAATTTTATTGCCGTTAAAACTAAATACGCCTATTTTTCCAAAAGTACCTGTGTGTTTTCCATTGAAATGGCTACCCACCGATTCTGCACTATCCTCAACTAAGACAATATGCCATTTCTCGCATAGCCGTTGTATTTCATCTATTTTACAAGGATGCCCAAAAGTATGCATAGGTACACAAGCTTTGATTATTTTATTTGTGGTTTTATTAATACATTGATTGTTTTTGATTTCACAATTTTCTTCTAGGAATTTTTGCATCGAAAGTGGACTAAGCCCCATGGTATCCAAATCAACATCCACAAAAATAGGTTTTGCCCCACAATAACTTATAGCATTTACCGTTGCAACAAAAGTCAGAGGTTGGGTGATAACCTCATCACCGTTTTTCACATCCGATAAAAGTAACGATATGTGAAGTGCTGCCGTTCCATTTACAGTGGCTATAGCATATTTGCTCCCTACATATTTGGCAAATTCTCTTTCAAAGGTATCCACATATTTACCTACACTTGATACAAATGTACTATCTATACAATCATTAAGATATTTTTTCTCATTACCGATAAATTTCGGTTCGTGTAAAGGGATAAATTCATCTGTTTTAAAAATTTGTTTTATAAAATCAATTATTTTCTGCATTACATCTTCCCATCAAGATATTTGCCTGTCTCTTTATGCCCAAAATCAGGAATCATTAAAAAGAATTCTTTAACAATATCATCTTTTGTCCATGATAGATTTGATTTAAAATCTTTAATAGTTTTTTCAAAATGATTTAATTTTTCTTCATCAAATAAAGCTTCATTTTTTATAATTCCAAGGTTCACAAATCTATCCATATCCAATGTCTCTTTATCGGTAAAAAACTCTTCAAAATCTTTTTCACCTGTTGTATCACTAGCTGTAAATAAACACGGCCATTTTTTAGGATTTAGGATTTGGGATTTGGGATTTTGGATTTTTTCTTTACTATCCTCTATATCCCACATCCCATATCCCACTTCGCATTTAGCGAAGAATTCTCTAGCTTCATCTTCGTTTTCACACAAATATGGTTCATAACCTTTATCATGTAAATACTTGACTGCAATATCGGCAAATGTAATCAAGTGTAACTCCTCGCTAAGCTTCGGAAAAAATATATCTCTATTTTCACCGAATATACAGCTCATAAGACATAATTCACCGCTTTCTTGCGGTGTGACAAAATATCTTTTAATATCACTCGGAGCGACTATCGGTTGTTGTTTTTCAAGTCTTTGATTAAAGCCATGGAGAAGTGAACCGTCACTAAAAGCTACATTAGCAAATCTAGCCATCGATACATCTATTTGCTTAGATCTTCGCATGACAAACATCTCCATAATCCTTTTACTAGCCCCCATCATATTGACAGGGTTTGCTGCTTTATCTGTACTTACACAAAAATATTTTTTAGTACCATTGTCGATAGATTGTTGCAATGTCTTATCCGTATTTAAGATATTAGTATCAATCATTCTCATCAATGTAAAAGGGTCTTTTTCGCTTCGTACATGTTTTAGAGCTGATAAGTTAAGCACATAATCATATTTACCGTCAGCTTTTATAAAAGCATCATATTCTACACTTCCAACATCAATAGCAAAGGTAGCAAAATCTCCATCAATATATCCAAAACTACTTCTTATATCTCGAACAAGCTCTACCATATTATTTTCGGATATATCTACTACATGCAATTTTTTCGGGTTTCTTTTAAATATCTCTTTTGTTACTGCTTGACCTATACTTCCAGCACCTCCTATAACCAAAAAAGAGGAATTACCAACAATATTTCTAAGGTCACTTTCATATTTTGAAATATCACGTTCTAGTAAATGGTTACTTCGACCTAAAAGTTTTAAAATTTTATCCATTTCGTATCTTTACCTATTTTTATATTAATTCATCTTCAAAATAGTCACGTAAAGCTTTTGTACCTATTACCTCGTCCCATCTCATAGCACTTATACCTGTTCCAGGTCTTTTGACCGTGATATTATCTTGCGTAAAGACTTCACCGGCTTTTATATTTTGCTTTGCAACTATACTTTTTCTTGCTATGGCTTTATTTTTAGCTTCACTTGGACTAGCTTTTTTGATACCGTCACCAAGAGCCGACTCAATATTTCTTATGGCACTTACCATATCTTTTAAATCTTGCGGATTTAAACTAGCTCTATGGTCAGGGCCTTCCATACTGCAATCTAGTGTAAAATGTTTTTCTATCACACAAGCACCCAATGCAATGGCTGCGATAGGAACTTCTATACCCAAAGTATGGTCACTATAACCGTATTTCATACCAAAAGCACTTCCTATGGTAACCATCGCCTTTAAATTCACATCTTCCATAGGTGTCGGGTATTGGGTTGTCACATGAAGCAACGTAATATCATCCTTTTTTGTACCGGCTGTAGTTAAAATATCAACGGCACTCTCTATCTCTCCTAAATTTGCCATACCGGTTGAGAGTATAACCTTTTTCTTTAATTGACCTATTTTCCTCAAATACGGTAGATTTGTTATTTCACCGCTTGGTATTTTAAAAGTATCAAGTCCATAAGAATCAAGTAAATCAACACTATATAAATCAAAAGGTGTCGATAAAAACATAATGTTTTTTTCAGCACAGTATTTGATTAATTCTTCGTGCATTTCTTCAGTTAGTTCAAGTTTTCTTACCATATCTAGTTGAGATTCATCTTCACCTGTAGTTTCTATCTGGTACTCTGCTTTTGGTGCAATTTTTGAGACACCTAAACTAGCTTTAAAGGTTTGAAACTTCACGGCATCGGCTTTTGCCTCTACTGCCACATCAACCAATTTTTTTGCAAGTTCCAGTGAACCGTTATGATTTACTCCAGCTTCAGCTATAATAAAAACTTTTGACATTTGCTTCATTCTCCTATAAATTATCACCGATTATCTTAGCAGGATTTCCAAGTAATATTGAGTTGTTTTTAACCCCTTTATATACTACACTTCCGGCTGATATTTGATTGTTATTACCTATTTTACAAGATGGCAGGAAACTCACCCTAGAACCACTGTAGTTTAAATCTCCTATTTGTACATTTCCAGTAATATCACAATGAGAGTTAAATGTATTAAAGGAGCCTATTTTGACATCGTGACCTATAGTTACATTTATATTGAAGATATTTCCGGTACCGATTTCTATATCAGTGGTCAAAACACTATTTGGGCATATAATATTGCCTTCACCCATTTTTATATTCCCGCCTATGATTACGCTTGGATGTATAAAATTATAAAAGTTAACACCTCTTGCATATAAACTATCAAAAACTTTTTTACGAATATGTGGATTTGCGATAGCTACTATTGCATAGTCATTGTCACAAAAGTCATAGTTATCTTCACTTGATATGTAAAATTGTGATAAATTATATCTGCTCAAACTATCACCGTTTTTATCCAAAAAACCTTTGAATAATATCCCTTGCACTTGCTTTATCCAATGATATATCTCTCTTGCAAATTCACCGCTACCGCATATCAATATCTCTTTCAAATGCTTCCTCCGCCGTCAACTACCATACCGGTACCTGTTATCCATCTTGCATCATCAGACAATAAAAACAATATAGGTTTTACCACGTCATCCACTTCACCTACACCAAGAGGATAAGCCTCTTCCATCATATTGATAAACTCATCGTTATAAACATCTTTATGCTTATCTATCATCTCTGTTTTTACAAATCCTGGAAGAAGTGCATTTATTCTTATATTTGATTTTGCTATTTCAGGAGCTAGTGACTTGACTGCAGAATTTACAGCACCTTTGGATGCACTATACGTACTAAGGCTAGGATAACCTCTCAAAGATGCTACCGATGATACCCATACGATAGAACAATCTTGACTTACGTTTGCTCTTTTATCGCAAAATCCTTTGATGAGTTGCATCCCGGAGAAATAGTTGATTTCAAAAAGGTTTTTACTTTTTTCCAAACTATTTGCATTTAAAGGGAGTATTTCAAGCACCCCTGCACACAAAACCATGCCCTTTAATTTACCGTATTGTTTTGCTATTTGTAATACAGATTTATCTAAATCATCGCTTATCGATAAATCTTTTTCTTCAAAATAAAGATTTTCAGGCAATAGGGCAACTTCTTTTACGGCATTAAATTTATCAATACTTTTCCCCATTACTACTACGCTAGCACCTAGTTTATTAAGCTCTAGCACTACACCTTTACCGATGCCTGATGTTCCACCGGTAATAAGAAAAATATCACTTTTTGCGTACATGTTTTTAGTCTTCTAGTTTATCTGCAACAAGATTTATCAAGTCAGACACTTTTTTACAGTTTTTTATCTCATTTGATTTTAAAACCACTGAAAAAAGCTCGTCATACAATGAAACAGTAGAGATTATCGCCAAAGAATCCCACTCTTCTATACTATCTAGTTCCATATCTTCACTTAGTGCTTCATCTCTTTGAAGCATATCTTGTATTTCGTTTAGCAGTTCTTCTTTTTTCATTTTCTACTCCTCTTCATCGTAAAATATAACTTCCGAACAATATATCTTATCAAATTCCAATTTACAAGTTGCCCATGATAAACCAACCCCGAACCCTGATAATACAACATTTAATTTTTTTGAAGAAACTTCTTCATTTAGGGCATCACAAATAGTACAAGGAATCGACGCACTACTTTGGTTACCGTATTTACCCGTAGTTTCACTAGGAGCTTTTTCTAGCGGGAATTTCAATCTTCTTGCGATATTAGATATTATATATTTATTTGCTTGGTGAAACACTATATAATCTATCTCTTCTTCGGTTGAATTTGAGATCTCCAAAATCTCTTTTATTGCCACAGGTTCGGTCATAATAGAAAAATTAAAAACCTCTGCACCGTCCATATACAAGTTTTCCAAAGTCCTTTTATCGGAAACTTCATCAAAAATCCTATCATCATTAATTTCTCGTTTTGACGGTACCCTAAAAGCACCTTTTGGCTGTATTATAGTATCAAACTTTTTACCGTTTGAATGTATCGTAAAATACGAATTTGTATCCGTACTAGATTTTTGGATAAGTGTTGCACTTGCACCGTCTCCAAAAATGGTAGCCACATTTGAATCAGCCTGATTAACAACTTTACTTAGAGTATCACCGGATAGTAACAAAACATTTTCA
The DNA here is from genome assembly GCA_002421845.1 of Epsilonproteobacteria bacterium UBA6211. Lineage (GTDB taxonomy): Bacteria > Campylobacterota > Campylobacteria > Campylobacterales > Arcobacteraceae > UBA6211. The sequence continues at coordinate 29,743 of DISL01000118.1, forward strand.
CAGCTATTTGTTTGTACCATCATAAATCCAAGCCACAATCCATAAACATAACCGCTACACCCTTGGTTTACATCAAATGTTGCACAATTTTGTCCCAAATCAAGCCTACCGTGTAAATAAGCAGATGTTGACGGTTGAAAATAATCAGGCGTTTGGGTAACTGTTATTATAGCATCTATAGTATTTCTATCTATTTGCATACCGTCAAGTAATTTATTTGCAGCCAATTCACATAAATCAGCAGTTGTTGAGTTCCCTTTTAAGATATGCCTTTTATTTAGACCTATGCTTTTTTTGATTCTTTCTATCTGTTTAATATCACCGTTGTATAAGGTATCTACCTCATCATCTATAAGTCTGAAATTACTCGGTACGACAGTGACTATCCCTGATATTTTTGCTTGATTGAAAATAGCCTTAGGCATGGTTACCCCTTATTTTTTTAAATCTCTCACCGAAGTTTGTATGCTCTACAACATTTACCTTAGTAGGTATTTTATAACTATCTAGTTTGTCTTTACAATAAATCCTCAAAACTTTTTTTATCGAATCCCTATCCACATCACTTTTTAAAACCACATCTACCGCCACGGTTTGCCCTGTTATAGCATTTCTTTCCCCATACACCATACAATCAAGAATTTGTGGCATTTGTAAAATTACCGATTCTACATCACAAGGTAGGACTTTCTCTCCTCCTACGTTTATGACCTCTTTGGCTCTCCCTATTATCTTGAGGTAACCGTCATTATCTACCTCTACCAAATCACCTGTTTTAAACCACCCATCATCACTAAAACTCTCCATAGAAGCATTTAGATACCCCAAAACTTGAGTTTTACTTTTTAGCCAAAGTTCATTATCCACTATCTTATAATCTAAATCCGTAGAATCTATTTTCATAAACGTAGAATTAGATGATTTTGAGCTTGTTGAGGCAATTCCCGTCTCACTTGTTCCGAATGTTTGTAAAAGCTTTGCCTTAGGAAAAGCCTCTTTTAGACGCTCCAATAGAGACAAAGGCATAGCCTCCGTACCGTATGTAATCATCCTTAGTGAACTCATATCATATTTTGTATGGGAGTTAGACATTAAAATCAAATTTAAAAACGTTGGAGATGACGGCAAAATAGATATTTTATATTTTTCAATCAAAGAACAAATCTCATCTACTTCTCTACTATTTGGGATTATCATCGTAGAACCGATAGATAGTATGTTAAATAAAGTATTCAACCCACCTATATGGTCAAACATCAAAAACAACAACATATTCATAGATTTCTTTTTTTTGTCTTTATAAGTATTTATAAGATTATCCAAATCATGAATCATAGCCTTTGGTTTTCCCGTACTTCCGCTTGAAAAAAGTATCAATCCGCTATGTGAAATATCTTGTAGTTTTATAATCATCTCATGTTTATTAGTCATCTCATTGTGAATGATATTTAAAACACCGTTTTCAATATAAACTACTTTATCACAATAAGCAGTTGCTATCTTCTCATCTATGGAAGCTTGAACTTTGGAAGATATAGGCACGATGATATTTTTATTTTCGGTAAGTGCAAGTAGCAAAGCGATACTCTCAAATGAATAATCGGATACTATGGCTACCACATCACCTTTTTGTATTTTATTTGTTTGTAGTAAAGCTTTTAATTCAAGGATTTTATCATACAGGTTTTTATATGAGTAAACTTTATCATCGGTTATAATAGCATTATTGTCCCCTATTTGGACAAAACTATCAATAAGCCAATGGGTTTGTTCCATATTATACTCCGCCTAGATAAATTATTTGCCCCGTGATAAAATCACTTTTTTTGCTAATAAAAAAATCTATGACATTTTTTATATCGTCTATTTCACCGAATCTTTTAATAGCTTGTTTTTGCAATAATTCATCGATTTTATTTTGAGGAACGGCTTTAATCAAATCCGTTTTAACGGGAGTAGGACCTATAGCGTTTATCGTTATCCCAAAAGATGAAAGTTCTTTTGCGGTTGTTTTAGTAAAACTCTCTATTGCGGATTTACTTGCTGCATATATAGCCTCACCTTCAAGATAAAGGGGACTTGCTACCGTAGTAAAGTTTACGATCTTCCCAAAATTTGCTTTCATCATAACCTTTGACACTTCCCTCGTCAATAAAAAAGTACCGAAGAAATTTGTAGCGAATATATTTTGCACACTCCCAAAAGAGGTCGTTATAATATGATTCATAGATGCAATTCCCGCATTATTGATAAGTACATCTATTTTGCCGTAATCTTGTTTGATTTTTCTTACTACACTAATAACACTTTTTTCATCGGTTATATCAAGTATGCAATGTTTATAAGAATCGCTTTGTATGGAGCTTTCACTTCTGCTACACCCTATGACGAAATGCCCTAAGGATATATAATACAATGCCAACTCTCTACCTATACCTTTTGAAGTACCTGTTATTAGTATATTATATCTGTCCATTATTCTTCCAAAAGTTTTTGAATATACAAACTCAAAGTTTCTATATTTCTAAACGGTGAAGTTCTTTGGCTCATAGCTTTTTCATCTGCTAAAACTATATCATGTCCTAATTCTTTAGAAATCTTATCTTCAACATCCGTGATAAAAGATACCAATGCCAAGCTATCTAAAGCACCATTGTTGCCAAATATCTTTGTCTCTTTTGTTATATTATTTAGATTCTCGTTTTCTAGTTCTTCATTTAACTCTACTAAACAACTAATAAGGATTTTTTCTATTTTATCAAGCATTTATGACTCCTTAATATATGAAAATAGTTTACATAATTTTTGATAATATTAACCTTAATAAGGCACTTAGAAGTCAATTATTATTGTTTCAGTAGAGTTTGCAAATTATTTTGATAAAATTTACTACTAATACTAAAAAGAGAGAATATATGACTGCCGAAGAACAAAATTTATATAATGCACTAATAACTACTTTTAACGGTAATTTGAGATTTTTATCACAATATGACTATCCGTTGTTTGAGAGGGTTAATATGTTGTCAGATGCCATCAATAGCGGTGCTTATAATGAAAGATATTTTCTTGAATTTATAAAAGAAAACGGTGATTTCGATATTTTTGATTCAAACACACAAACATATATTTACGATAGAAAACCAAAACAGTGGAACAATAAACTAGTAGTAAATACAAATTTGGATTTGAAAGGTGCTTTAACATTTTTAAATCCTGTCCCTTATAACCAATACAACGTTGATTTAAGTGAAAAAGATTTACATCTAACCCAAAAGTTTGAAATCAGAACAATGACTGATATTCAAAATTTCAAGATGATTTTAAATCCAGATTTATCCAATAACAATAAAAAAATCAAATCATTTAATAAATTTGTATTTTTAGGTACTCTTTTGGGACGACATATACCTAAAATCCTAAAAAAACTAAATTTCAAGAACACTTTTGTCTGTGAACATAATTTAGAAATATTTAGACTCTCTTTATTTGTATGTGATTACTCACTACTTGCTAGAGAGGGCAGAAGTGTAGTCTTTTCTATTATGGACGATGAAAATATTTTCATGGATAAGTTTAGAATATTCTTTCAAAATGATATCACGCACAACTTGTTTTTCAAATATGTAAGTACCGATTACAACGTAAAAGATTATCTTGATTTACTAGTTTCTTCAGTTACGTCAAGAGACCCTTTTGTATTTAATTACAATCTTATCCTCTCAAATATGATAAAAAACTCCTTATCCAAAATAAAACATTACAAAACCATAAGACTATCCCAAAATCTCAAAGAGAGTATTTTGGGTGACTTGCCGGTTTTATTTTTGGGTGCCGGACCCTCTTTGGGTAAAAATATAAAATGGGTACAAAAGAATCAAGATAAATTTATTATCGTTGCTATGGGTGCTACTCTCAAAAGACTCTCTATCCAAGGGATAAAACCTGATATTATAACCTCCCTTGACCCCGCTAAAAATGCGATTTTACAACAATTCAACGTTGAAGAGAGTATTTATTCTGAAGCTATCAAACTGGTAGCCACAAATACCGATGATTTAGTACTAGATAAATTATCAAAGGGAAACTCGAGATTATTTTTATTTGAGATTTTCAAATCATTTTATCCAAATTGCATAGGATTAAGCGGTCTTAGTATAGGTGAAGTAACAATGTCTCTTTTATTGCTACTAAATGCCAAACAAATATTTTTACTAGGTACGGACTTGGCTTTTGAACAATCATCAGGCGATACCCATGATGAACACTCGGCAAGTATAGGGAAGAGAACATTTAATTTAGATGAACAACACTTACTAAATACTTCACTGGATAAAACAAATAGATACTCTTTTAAAGATGATGTTGTGATAACAAAAGGGAATTTAAAACCTTATGTCAAAACTTCAAGAGTATTTTATGCATCTTTAAATGAGTACAATTCCTTTATAAGTTTATACAAAAAACCTGAACAAACCATATACAATCTATGTGAAGACGGTGCATTTATAGAAAATACGATCCCTCTATCAATCAATGATTTTAAAATTCAATTTACTTCAATAGATAAAAATGCATTAAGAGTAAATATTGATAATAACCTAAACAATATGTGTTCTATAGATAACAGTGAAACAAAATTTGATAAAATACATCTTGAAATAGCCGCAGTTGATTATATCTTACACAATATAGGTGACTTTGAATCTATAAAAATCGAGAAATATGACCTCTTAGACCAATTTGCTTCAAATATTATGTATGATTTGATAAAGTTGGTAGGGAATGATAGTTTCTTGCCTGAATTATATTTGAATTATTATAATATCATTAACAACTATATAGCATTTACCTTTAACGATAAGGATATTAAACAAGAATCAAAACTTATTAAAGATGTGCAATACAAATGGTGTTTACTCACAAAACACCTATTTGAAGAGTACAAAAAATATCTACAAGAATTTATTTCATAAAATCTTGTAGCGTATCTTCCAAATCTTTTATTAATGATAAAAATTGCCCATATTGGATTGTCTTATTTTGAGTGTATGTTACATAAGGTGAAGTAAGTTTAAGATACTGTTCAATAATCTGTATTATCAATGATTTTGGGAAATTTTGTTTTATTTTATCAAATTCTTTTTTCAAATTATTCGGTATATTTATTTTGGATAATTTTCTTAACACCTTTAGTTCCCTATCAAAATGTGAAATCTCTTTTTGTGTTAAATCTTTTTTTGAAATCATAAGCAAAGTATTTAATATCGTTTCTTGCAAATCACTTTTATCAAACGCTACGCCTTCAAATGTTAAACTATCGGCTTTAAGGGGTACCGATGATTCAAAATAAGCACCGTTTGAGATGTTATATACATTTGCTTTAGGGAATTTCTTAAGGGTTACGTCAATTTCGTCAATCATTGATTTATAAAGCATGGTTGTGGGGACTTTATCTTGTAAATTACCCCTAACCCATATAATATCTTTATCATAATCTATACTGCTTATAATCTCTTTTTTGGTATTTATATTTATATGTTTTGCATTGGAGTGTAAGCCATCGTGAGTTTTACCGTCATCTCTTAAAGAAGCATCAAACCCTAACAAATATAATTCACTACAACCTGTTCTTAATAACAAATCAATACCTGAATCACCTACGGTTACACCGGTACTTATTCCGCACTCATCAAATAATTCAAGATTATCTTGTATAAAAAAGATTTTATCATTTTTGATATGCTCGTAAACTGTCGTATCAATATGAACAGAAGCTAATATAATGCTATTTTCGTACATCTTCTTTGATACTTCAAACTGTTTTAACATATTCTCTGAACCGTCAACTATGACTATTATATCAGGTATTATCCCTAGTAACTCCAATCTTTTTAGAGTTGCCGATGCAGCTACTATGATGAAATTATCTTGGTTTAAATATATCCATTCAAGATTTCTTGACAATGATGGACCTGCACCTAGAAATAGTACCTTTTTGTCTTTAAATAATTCTAATTGATTTTCTAACTTTAATAACCCATGAGGGGACTCTTTGATATAATGAAATGAACGTTTCAAACTTACTAGATATTCAGAAAAAGGGTAAATCATAGGAGAGTTATTAAGTATTTCAGAGTTAATTATTTCGATAAGATAAGCTTCATTTTCACTAGCTAAATCAAAAGATATAAAAGTATTATTCTCATATTTATGATTTAAAAAGTTTTTGATTATATTTTTAAATTCAATATCATTAAAATCAACACAAAAAAATACATTGGCAACTTGCATTAGTTCCGTATAATCACATAAAAATAAAGATAGCCTAAATATCTCTATATTGGGTTCTACAATAAGATATGAATCTGCTTTCTTGACTCTATGAATATCATTTATATGCACTCCTAGTAAAGTACCTATAAAAATAAATTTTCTTGAATCCATATTAAAAAAGTTTGAATTTTGCTGATTAATTATCTCATTAACACACTCATGAGCATTTAAAACATCCACATATTTGTTATAACCCTTATTAATCCCACCAGTATTAATCAAACTTATTTGCGGTGAAGAATTAATATTATCAGCCCTATATTTTGCATCATAAAAGGGGTCACAATTATAGATTCTTGTACCTTTTATATTAGATAGTTCAAATCTATTATCTACAAAATCTATATACCAATTTTCTATATTTTTTTGTTCAAAAAGTTGTATTTTATTAAAAAGTTCTACATTTGACTTTTTTAAATAATTGATATTCTTTTGATAAATAGTCATTAACGTATTTTGTAAATCGTTTATATCCAAAAAAATCCTTTTTTATATTTATAGGAATCATTATATCTAAAATAAAATTAAGCATAAAAAAACCCCAAGCCTTTTGGCTCGGGGTTTAATTAAAAAGAAAATGAAGTGTTAAACTAATTACTATTGTAACAATCTCAATACATTTTCAAGGAAACGTTTAAGACTATTGTAATAGTCTTAAAACGTTTTGTTGAATTGAGTTAGCTTGACTCATCGCATATGTTCCAGCTTGAGATATGATATTTTGTTTATTGAAGTTTGCACTCTCTGCTGCATAATCAACATCTCTTATCACAGACTCAGCTGCTTTAATATTTGTTTGTTGTGTTGCAAGGTTTCTGATAGCTGATTCTAATTGATTTTGAGTAGAACCGAAATCAGATCTCCATCCATTTAGTGTATCTATTGCGCTATCTATTGCAGACAATGCTGTCGTTGCAGCAGATGCACTAAAGCTTG
>DISL01000088.1 GCA_002421845.1 Epsilonproteobacteria bacterium UBA6211
TACCATGGTCAACGTGACCGATAGTACCAATGTTAACGTGAGGTTTCGTTCTTGCGAATTTTTCCTTAGCCATTTCTTCCTCCGTGTGAAGTTTTAAGTTTTATTGTCAAATGTTTAAAATTGTCTTTAAACCACTAAATGTTATGGAGCTCATAGCGGGACTTGAACCCGCGACCTCNNCCAAGGAAGTGCTCTACCTCTGAGCCATATGAGCAAGTACATATGACTGCGTAAACCGAATCATACCAGTAAACAGTAACGAAATGATTTCATAAGACTTAGAGGTGGACCACTGAACTTGTTCTGTAGTTTTTTTGTAAGCAGAAAAAATTCAACAGCTCCNNCTTGGAAGGCTGATGCTCTAGCCAACTGAGCTACTCCCGCATATCTTATGGTAATGGTGGTGAGAGAAGGATTCGAACCTTCGAAGGTAAAAACCAGCAGATTTACAGTCTGCCCTCGTTGGCCACTTGAGTATCTCACCCTAATATATAAATTACCAATTCCTGGTCAAACACTGTTACTAATTTCACAAAAAATGGAGCTGGTGAACGGACTTGAACCGCCGACCTACTGCTTACAAGGCAGTTGCTCTACCAACTGAGCTACACCAGCACCTGAACTTGTGAGGTGAAATTATATCTCAAAAGTATTTTAATGTCAATGGTTTTTTGAATTTTTTTTTACTTTTTTGTTACAATACTCTAAAAATAAAAATCACAGAAGGCTTATAATGAAAATTCTTTTCTCCCCTAGTGAGTCCAAACATCTTCAAAGTCCCTTTGCTCCAATCTCAAAATCAAGCTTTATCTTTGAAGAATTATTTGACAAGAGAGTCTTTGTAACACAGATGTTCTTTGATTATCTTCAAACAGCTAATCTTAATGTTTTACAAAATATTTATGGTATTAAAGATGAAAAAGAGTGTGAAAAACTAAGAGAAATCGATTTTTTACATGTAAAGACTGCAAAAGCAATTCAAAGATACAGTGGAGTTGCTTATGAGTATCTAGCTTATGAAACATTAGACAAATCATCTCAAAACTTTATAGACAACAATACGCTTATATTTTCAAACCTTTTTGGTCCAATTTTAGCAAAAGATACAATCCCTTTTTACAAGCTCAAACAAGGAAGTAGTTTTAACAATTTTGCTCTTGAAAAATTTTATAAAGAAGAGTTTTCAAATGCTATTAATTCATTTTTAGAAGATGAGTTTATTCTTGATCTTAGAGCAGGTTTTTATGAAAAGTTTTATACACTCAACCAACCTTATGTAAGCTTAAAGTTTATAAAAAATGGTAAAGTAGTTAGTCATTTTGCAAAAGCTTATAGAGGGATTGTTTTAAAAGAGCTTGCAAAGCATAAACCAAATTCTTTAGAAGAGTTTGATGCCATCAGCTTTAAAAACTTAAAAATCAAAGAAATTCAAGTGAGAAAATTTAAAAAAGAGTATATTTTTGAAATTATTGACGAAAGCTAAAAAAATTAGTTAAAAAAATTGTACAATAAAAGAAAATTTTAGGGAGTTTATTATGTTACAATGGATTATCGTTGCTATCTTAGTCTATGTTATTTATTATCTTATTAATAAATATGAAAAGCGTATTGATATGCTTAACAAATTAGTTGAGTTAAATCGTGAGCAAATCGAAGCGAACAAAGAGATGATCAAAGAGAATCAAGAGAAAATCAACGAGAACAAAAAAGGCATCACAAACAACAAAACAAACATCACTAAAAATAAAAAAGGAATTGACCTTAATCAACAAATGATTGAGAAGTTAAAATAGCCTTTACATGTAAAAAATTTTGAGGGGAAAATCCCTTCAAAGTTTTTACGCTACCTAATGAATAAGCATATACCCTTCTTGTTTAATATTTTCAATAATATCAATAGGAAGTTTTTGTCTTAATTCTTTTATAAAGGTTTTCAAAGCATTTTCAGACATAATTTTATCCCCCCAAATATACTCTTGAATGATAGAGTATTTTGTAATATTGTTTTTATTTTGAAATAAGAGTTCCAAAAAATCTTTCTCTCTTTTTCTTAAAAGAATTTTTTCATCCTTGTATATAATAGTATTATTATCAATATTTAAACCCAATTCTGGCGTTATTTGCAAAATGCTATTGTCAATTTTTATAAGTATTTTTGATATAGTATCAAATAGTTGTTTGTTTGTAGTTGGTTTTAAAATATAATAATCGATTTTTAAATTGATTAATTTTAATAAGTATTCTTCTTTAGAGTAAGCACTTAGGATGATTATAGGAGTATGTAGATTCACTTTTCTTATTTTTTTAACAAGGTCTATCCCACTTCCATCATGCATTTCAATGTCAGAAATCAATAGATTAGGTTTTTTATCAATAAAAATTTCATAAGCATCATTTCCATTACTTGCTTCATAAACATTTTTAAAATAGAAAGCTAGAGTATTTTTTAATCTTTTTCTCACCTCATCATCATCTTCAGCCAACAATACCGTAAATTTTTTTAAGCTTTCCTCCATAGCATTTTCAAACATCGCATATCCTCTTTTTGCTATATAAAAATGGTAAAAATCGCACCATTTTTACCATTTTTAACACTTAAGTGCCCTTGCATATTTTTTTCGATTATCATTTTTGACATATAAAGACCAAGACCTGTTCCTTGAGATTTTTTTGTAGAAAAATAAGGCTCAAATATTAACTCTAAATTATCTTTTTCTATACCACCTGCATTATCTTCTACTTTAACAATTGAAAAACTACCTTGTGTTTTTACAATTAAAATAATTTTCCCATCCTTTATGTTGTTCATAATTATAGCATCTTTGGCATTGAGCAATAAATTTAAAATCACCTGTGAGTACTCTCTTTTGTAACCATTGATATTTTTATCATCTATGATATGAAAATTCAATGTTATATGCTCACTTATCAAAGTATCTTTTATCAAACTAATAGCATCCTGACATGCTTGGGCTACACTAAAATTTTCTTTATCTCTAGCAGGCTTAAAAAAGTTTCTAAAATCATCAATAGTTAAAGACATAAATTGAATTATTTTTGTTGCATCACTGGCACATGCGTATAAAAATTTATCATCTGCTTTTTTAAACATTACAGTCGTTTCTAACTCCATCATAATACCTGCAAGTTGGCTCAATGGTTGTCGCCATTGATGAGCAATCATATTCAATATATTTCCCATACGCGCAAGTCTTGATTGATGTAACATTGCCCTATCTTTTTCTTTTGCTTCTTCTAGTGCTATTTCAATTTGATTTTTTAAATTTTTATTTAAAAATTTCAACTTTTGTTCTTCTTTTTTTACCTTTACTTGATACGCTTTAAATGTTCTATTTATTTTGTATGAAGTCAATATTGACAATAACGATATCACCAATATTAGTAATATCGCAATTAATATTGTCGTTTTGACATATCTATTAATCTCTTTTTCCATTAAGAGTTTTGTATTTTTTATATTTTCTTGAATTTCATTTATGTCTACCCCACACCCAATAATCCAATCCCATTCTTCATATAATCTAGTGTATCCTAATTTTTTTCTTTTAGTTTCTTGCTCCATGTCATAAGTATAAAATTCAAAAAAACCATAATCAGGATTTTTTGCAGAAAGATTTACAAGTTTTTGTACAAAAAAAGTATTGTTTATAGCTTTTTGATGAGTTCCATCCTTGCCCATACCATCTTTCGCAGTTTCATATTTTTTGTAAGGATTGGCGATGAGTTCATTGGTCTTTGAAGAAGAAATCCATAGATAATTACTTCGCTCAAATCTTATGTTTTCTATCCATTTTACAATAGAATCCTTTAAGTCGGCCAACTTAAAATACATGTCTTTTTCTAAAATAATTAAAATATGTTCACTTGGGATATTTCTAAAAAAAAACAAGTTTGTTTCACCCTGCAAGATAAAGGCACCATCCATATTTTTATATCTGTGTACCATCTCTTGAATCATCTCTTCTTTTATGTGTAAATATCTATTTTTAATTATAGTGTTGTTTTTTGTATCATAGATGATGAAATCTGTGTCGTGCTTAGAATTTTCTTTTATATATGTTTCATATTTTTCAGGAGTAGCTTTATGATTTAGAATAACTTTTAAAAATGCTTTCATTTGTTGTTCTATCTCTTTTTTTTCACTCTTTAGCATCAGATCTTTTTGATATCTAATATATTGAAAGACATCATTAACCTGTTTTTGAAGAACAGCCTCTTGTCTTGCCATATAAATTTTTTCGAGTTGAATGCTTCCTTGTAAAAATGAGTCATGTTTGATTTGTACAAAAGAATACAGAACAAGAGCAACTAAAATTACAATAGTCAATATAGGGGTTAAAATAATTAATCTTGAAAGATTCTTTTCGTTGAACATACGATATCCTAAATCAAAATAAAAACCTGCAACTTGATACTTTCAAGTGAATAAATAGTACTTGAGCTTTTTATTTTTTTGTTGTAACTCATTCAAATATCATCAATTTTTGCAAAATGAATTATGACACAAAGCATATTAATCTGAAATTTCTGATACAAGTCTTAGAGCCTAAATAATGGCATATAGGCTCTATCGTTTACATGTTAACAAATTACCACTGATTTTATTTGAGTATACTCTTCTTCTAAAGCATATTTTGGACCTTCTTTACCAAGACCGCTCTCTTTGATTCCACCATAAGGTTGTATATCAAAACGCAAAGTTGGAATGTCGTTTATAACTATTCCTCCAGCATTTAATTCATCAATTGCTCTTTTACATGTAAGTAAATCATTTGAGAAGACTGAATGCTGAAGTCCATAAGGAGAATTATTCATCTTCTCTTTTGCCTCATCAAAATCTTTTACACGAATGAGTGAAACAATCGGTGCAAAGACTTCTTCACAAACTATATTCATCTCTTCAGTTACATCTATCATAACCGTTGGTTCAAACATTAGATTCTCACATTGTGAGCCACAAAGTACATGTGCCCCTTCATCGATGGCATTTTGTATCCAACTTTTTGCTTGTGCAACAGAACTGTGATTTATCATGGGTCCTATAAATGTTTCATCATCGTAAGGGCTACCTACTTTTAAAGCTTTACTCTGTATTGCCAACTCGTTTGCAAATTCATCATAGATGTCTTCATTGACATAAATTCTTTGTAAAGAGATACAAACTTGCCCAGAGTTGATAAATGCTCCCAATGCACACTTTTGCGCTACCGTTTTTATGTCAACACTTTTATCTATATAAGTTGCTGCATTTCCGCCAAGTTCTAAACCCAGTTTTTTGATTCCAGCTTTTCGTGTGATCTCCTTACCAATAGGGACACTGCCTGTAAAGCTTATAACTCTTGGGATATTACTTTGGACCAAAGCGTCATTGACGCCACTACCGCTATAAACTACACTTAATGCATCAGCTGTTGCAAATTCACTATCAATAAACATTTTAGCAAATTTATATGCTGTTAATGGTGCTGAACTTGTTGGTTTTAAAACCACACTATTTCCAGCAACCAAAGCAGGTGCGATTTTATGAGCGATAAGATTAAGTGGAAAATTAAATGGTGTAATAGCTAAAACAACACCAACAGCTTCTCTTTTATAAAAAGACAAAGTACTTTTCCCACTAGGCATCGCTGTAGTATCAAATGTCTCACCATGAAGACTCATCATAGCATTTGCAGATAGTTTTATAGTTTCTATACATCTATCGACTTCAACTCTTGCAAATTTTATAGGCTTGCCTACTTCATCAGTAATTGTTTTAGCCATATCTTCTTTATTGAGTTGGAGTGTTTTTGCTACATCTAAAAGCCAATCCACTCTTTTATGCAACGGGACATTTTTTGCAATTTCTGCACTCTTTTTTGCAATTTCTAAGGCCTTAAGTGCATCGCTTTCATCACATACTGCAACTAACGAGGCAACTCTTTTATCATAAGGGCTTAGAACTTCACGATACTTACTACTTTCATAAGAAGTAGAACCAAAAAATATATTTGCTTTCATTTTTTTCCTTCAAACATTTTATCAATCTAAACGTATAATAAATACTGAACAATGAGCATGGCGCATAACCCTCTCAGCACTACTACTAATAAAATAACTACCTATACCTGGTTTTGTTGCCATCATTACAATGGCATCAGCTTTCATTTTTTCTGCTTGTTTCAGAATTTCTTGATGAACAGAACCAGATTTGACTATCAATGATAAGTTATCCATAGGCAGTGAATAATTATCAGCAATCTCTTTTAATCTTTCTAATGCACCTTGTTTATACTCATTTTGGCTGTTTTCATCTAATCTACTATATATTCCAGGATGTGCACTATTTTCATTTACATTAAATAAAGAAATTTTTCCATTTTCTTTATTTAACACACTTATCGCACCTAACAATAGCTTTTCATGATTTTTTTTGTACTCTAAGTGAATAGGTACTAAAATATTTTTAAACATTATCTATCTCCCTTTATCCCATAATTAAATTTGGTAACCAAAGTACAATTTCAGGAAAAACCATACATATTATGAGTACTACTAAGTTGATCAATATGAAAGGTGTAACTGATTTATAAATTTCTCCCATTCCTACATCAGGAGGAGTAATACCTTTTAAATAAAACAGAGCAAAACCGTAAGGTGGTGTTTGCACAGCAATCAAAATATTGATAATCATCAACACACCAAACCAAATTGGATCATACCCCAATGAAACTGCAATTGGAGTAAATAGCGGTGCACACATCAGTACAATCACATAATCATCAAGTATAAAACCTAACAATAACATAATAAATTGAAATATTAAAATAACTGTAAATGGAGGTAAGTCTAAATTTTGTATAAAACCAGCAATCATACTTTGAATACCCATAAGTAACTGGAAATTGCTAAATAACGAAGCACCTAAAATAATCCACATCGCAACACTTATTAAGGAGGCTGCTTGGAACCCAGCTAATTTAAATATTTCAAGTTTAAAGCGTTTAAAGAGCATAGCAAGAAGCACTGCTCCAGCTACGCCTAGGGCACCTGATTCTGTAGGAGTGGCAACACCTGCGATAATACTGCCTAAGACAACAAAAATTAAACCTATAGATAAAAAACCATCTATACCAATTTTGAATTTTTCTTTTTTTGTAAGGATAGGTAAACCTATGGTTTCACTGAGCAAAGGTGCTCGTTTAGGATTTAACTTTGTACTTACTATTATATATAAAACAATCAGAGTAATAGTTAATAAAGCTGGCATCAAAGCACCTATAAACATCCGTCCAACGGAATTATGCGTTGAAGCTGCAAACATTATCATAGGAATACTTGGAGGAATTAAAATACCCAAAGCACCTCCAGCCATGATAGTTCCAAGTGCTAGTTTTCGATCATATCCAGCTTCCATCATTGGTTTTAAAGCAATACTACCTGAACTCATAATTCCAGCACCGATAATGCCAACCATAGCCCCAATCATTGAACAAATAAAAACCACACTAATGGCTAAGGAACCACGAACTTTCCCAATCATCATTTGACTAGCTTTAAACATAGCATCACCAATCCCAGTATGAGAAAGAAGTTGCCCCATATAGATATAAAGTGGAATAGCAAGTAAAATATAATTAAAAAATGTTCCTTCTATCGTCGTGGGAATAACATTAAAGATTCCTGTACCCCAGCTAAAATAGCCAACTAACATAGCAATTCCACCTAAAGCCAATCCAACAGGGGAACCTATAATGAAAAAGAACAAAAGACAAATTAATAAAATAATAGAGAGTACTTCAATTCCCATTTTCATCCTCACTTTCGATTAGGTTATTGCCTGTAATCAAAGTATAAAAATCCATAATCTCATCTCGAATTAATTGAAGTATAAAAAATACACCAGAGATACTAAACATAAGCCAAAAATGCCACATAGGTGGTGCCCATTCACTTTGACGACGATAATTCAAATCTAATGCTTCACGAAATTTAGTGATGCTTAAATAAACAACCAAAATAAGAAAGAAAATACCTAATACATAAGATATGAGATCAAAAATAATTTTAATGTTAGGGGATACTCTTATATAAAAGATATCAACATTGATATGAGCTCTTTTTTTTTGAGCATATGCTCCTCCTAATGCTGCAATATAACCAAATAAAAATAAAGCAGTATCGTAAGTCCAAATAGGAGGTGCATTAAATATATATCGAGCTACAGTTCCAAAAAAAACGACTAAAGCAAGAAGAGGCACCAACAAAGATGCCCCTTTTCCTAGCCATATAACAATCTTATCTACAAATATACAATATAATTGTAAAACTCTTTTAAACATGACTAATCCTTATTCATAATATCCACTACTCAGCTTCTATTTTTCTAAGAACATCAATTAGTTGTTTAGAGTATTGATCCTTTGAAGAGTATTCATCCCATAATCCTGCACCAGCTTTTTTCCAAGCTTTTTTATCAGCTTCTGATGCTTCTGGACTCCATTGT